>JADYZL010000545.1 GCA_020853155.1 Bryobacterales bacterium | reverse complement strand
TCGCAACAGTCGAAGTAACATGTGACGAACTGGAAACTGGGGTTACAATACCATTCGGAATAGCTCTACTCAAGCCGAAATAGGGATGGTATTGCCAGCCGGCGCCACGCGAATAGCCCACAAGCCGGCCAGACCCAATAAGGCAGCCTCGCGAAAGCGAGTCCGTTGAGCAGCCGCCCGGCTCGCGGGTGCGATCCTGCCGCGGCCACGCCCGCCGCATCCTGAATTGTGGCGATTGCCCGTTCGCCCTCGGCTTCGCTCCACAAAGCGCCCACCTTTACAGCGCAGATCAAATCGAACGGCGGAGAGAATCTATCCACGCGCGGCGAGACCGATCCAAGGCGCCGCTATTCTGATTCCTGCGAGTAGGTGCTAGCATGCTTCATAGTTGCTTCGCCATCGCCGTGTCCAGGGAAAGTTCTACGCCAGCGCTCAAAGTCCGGCCGTTTCCGCCCTTCCGGGTGGCGTTTGTATGGGCGGTCTGGCTGGCGGCCCTCGTTCTTACGCAGGCAGGTACCGCGCTTGACCCTACCTTCTCGCTCTCTCAATACGCCAAGCGGAATTGGCACGTCGAACACGGCCTTCCCCAGAACTATGTGACTTCGATCGCGCAGGCGGCCGACGGGCGGCTGGTCGTAGGCACCTCCGGGGGAGTTGCCTGGTTTGACGGAATCCAGTTTTCGCCAGTGGTGCTGAATGAGCGGACGGGAATCTCCCGCGAATGGGTGAATGCGGTGGAAGCTCTTCCCGATGGAACACTCTGGATCCTGACGCGGGATGCCGGTACTTTCGTGAACCGGAAAGGCGAGTCTCAGGCCGTGCCTCCTCCGCCTCCCAACTTCACCTCGGGCATTCTGCGCCGGGACGGTTCGTTCGTGGCATCGGGAAGCGGAACCTGGCGCGCGGTGACAGACCGGTTTCAGATGCTGACCCCCAAAGGCGGTGGCGACCTGAGCTGGGAGAGTATTCTTGAGCTGCCGGACCGCCGTTTGCTCCTTTGCGACGCGAGCGGGCTGATTGCAATCGAGGGGGAGCGCTCCCATCTGTTGTGGGTTACGGACAGCGCCAAAGGGAGACCCCTCTCTCTGGCGGCCGGGCGCGGCGGAGCGATCTATCTGGGCACGACCGAGGGGCTCTTTCGCGTGAAGCTCAGCCCCACGAAGCTCAAGCCTGCCGTGACCCTCGAGCGCGTGCCCGGTGTCGAGGGTCCGGTTGTGAGCGTGCTAGAAGATCGCGATGGCCAGGTCTGGGCCGCCACCTGGGGCAGTGGACTTTTTCGCGTCGCTGCGGGCAGTGCAGCCCATTGGGGCTTGGACGATGGTTTGACGGATAATTTCGTGCACACTCTCTTCGAAGACCGGGAAGGGAGTCTCTGGATCGGAACCAGAGCGGGGCTCAGCCGCTGGCGCAGCGGACCGATTGTTCCGTTTGGACCGGAAGAGGGTCTCGGCGCTCAGTTTCTCTCCACGGTCATCGAGAACCCTGAAGGGGAGATTCTCGTGGGGTCCTGGCGGAGCGGAGTTCACCGGCTTCGCGGGGGGCACATGGAAGCTTTGCCGCTTGGTTTCCCGGTGGAGACCACGCTGATCCGTGCGATGACCTTCGCGCCCAATGGCGATCTGTGGTTCAGTGACTGGCATTCCCTGCATCACCTTTCCCCAAACGGCCACGCCGTTTTCCGTGAGGGCAGCCTGCGGCATCTTCCATCGGTGCACGCCATCCTGCTGGATCGCAAGGGCGCCTTATGGCTGGGAGGGGTTGATGGGCTCTATGTCTATCCAAGCGCCGATCCTCGCGCTGAAGTACCGCTGCAGTTGAGTGACCGGCCTATACTTTGCCTGCTTGAAGCCAGGGACGGCGCCGTTTGGGTGGGTTCGGGCCAGGGGCTCTTCTCCATCCGGGAAGGGAAGGCCCGCGAGGTCTCCGGCCTGCCGCATCCGTCGGTCACCGCGCTGCACGAAGACGCGGATGGCCGCATTTGGGCGGCGACGCGCGCCAATGGGTTGGTTCGAGTGGAAGACGGGCGCTCGATTCTCTTCGATCAGCGTCAGGGAATGCCTTCGTTGCCCGTTTACGCGATTCTCGAGGACCACGCCCGCAATCTTTGGCTGAGTTCGCCGGCGGGTTTGTTCACTGTTCCACTTCTCCAGTTGGATGAAGTCGCCGCCGGTTCCCGCGCGACAGTGCAGTCCGTTGCATTTGATAGCGAAGATGGCCTGCGCTCGGTCGAATTTCAGAACGTAGGTTCTCCGTCCGCATGGCGGGATCGGCAAGGCCACCTGTGGTTTCCCACCGTGCGCGGCCTGGTGGAGGTGCGTCCGGAGGCGCTGCGCGTGGCCGCTCCGCCGCATATTCTGATTCGCGGAGTTGAATCGCTGGGCCGGACGCATGAGATCGCTTATAGCTCGGACCGCCTCCATCGGGCGGATCGCGTCGAATTCCGCTATCGGGTGGAAGGGCTGCAAGCGGATTGGATTCCTCTCGGTACGCAGCGCACGCTTCGACTGGATACGCTGCCCGCCGGAGAGCACCGCATCGAAATCTCCGCGAAACTTCCAGGTTCGGATTGGGGCGCGCCGCAAACCGTGCGGCTCGCCCAGCCTCCGCGCTGGTTTGAAACCGGGTGGTTCTACGCGGCGAATGTCCTGCTGCTGGCTGCTTTCTTGTGGGTCATCTATCGCTGGCGAGTTTCCCGCGTGCGTTCCCGCTACGCGCTGGTGGCCGAGGAGCGCAACCGCCTCGGCCGCGAATGGCACGATACTTTGCTGGCCGGGTTCTCCGCCATTTCCTGGCAGTTGGACGCCGCAACCAAGGCTTTGCCGGAGCGCGAGTCCGGCTCGGCGCGCGAGGCCATTCGGACCGCGAAGGATATGCTGCGCCATTACCGCACCGAAGCGCGGAGAGTCATTTGGGTCCTGCGCCACAGTGCTCCCGAACGGGAAAGCCTCCCCCATGCGCTCGAACGCTCTCTTCGAGAAATTCTACGCGATGGCGGCGTCGCACACCGCGTGTCCGTGGAGGGCGACACCGAAGCCATTCCAGCCGAGCTAGCTCATGGGGTCCTCCGTATCTGTCAGGAGGCCGCGCTCAATGCTTCCCGCCACGCGGATGCTTCCTCCATTTCCGTTTACGTTTCCGCTACACCTGCGGCGGTATTGGCCAGGGTGACGGATGACGGACGGGGCTTCGATCCTCATTCCGTCGCGGACGGGCATTTCGGATTGGCGATCATCCAGGAACGCGCGGCGCAGTTTGGGGGCTGTGTCCGGGTGGAGAGCACTCCTGGTGCGGGTACGACGATCCATGCGGAGCTGCCGCTCAAGCGGGTGGCCCGACGATGAAGGAAGAGATTCGCATTCTGCTGGTGGAAGACCAGTATTTCGCCCGTCTCGCGCTGCATTCGGTGATCGACGCCCGCGAGGATATGCGCATCGTGGCGGAGGCGGCGAGTGGTGACGAAGCGCTGAACTTGTACCGCGCGCACCGCCCCGACCTCGTTTTGATGGATCTCCGCCTGCCCGGCCTTTCCGGCTTCGACGCCATCGGCGCCATTCGCAATGACAATCCGGAGGCGCGAATCCTCGTGCTTTCGAACTACGAGGGCGTGGCAGATGTAGAACGCGCGTTGGCGCTGGGCGCGCTGGGCTATCTCACCAAGGATGCCGACGCCGATTTGCTGATCGATGCCATCGGGCGCGTCCACCGCGGATACCGCTATCTCCCTCCGCTGCTGGCCCGGCGCATCGAAGACGAACGG
>JADYZL010000544.1 GCA_020853155.1 Bryobacterales bacterium | reverse complement strand
CGTTGTTGAAACGATCGCCGGGTTCGAGATGCTGAATTCGGAAACACGCAGCGCTCTCTTCGGGAAGGCAACCCGGATGCGGCTGGAGGGGCGGACGGCGATGCTGGATGCGCTTTCGGCAGCGGCTGAACTGTTGCGCCACGCTACCTATGCGAAACGGGCGGTGTTGTTGTTTGGCGATGGAGGAGACAACGCCAGTCACGTCAAGCGCGACGACATTTTCAAGCTTTACCGGAGCCGCGCCATCGTCATTCACACCGTTGCGCTATCGGACCCGAACAATCCCGACCAGAATCTCGGCTTGCTCCGGCGTCTCGCGAAGGAAAGTGGAGGGTATGCGGGCGTCGCCTCCCGAGCCCAGGATCTCGTCCGGCATTTCGATAGGGTCGCGGAGGAGTTGCGGTCCTGCTATGTGCTCTCCTTCGTCCCGGCTCACCCAGAAGGCGCGCCGGAATCGCGGCTGCGCATTGAACTCGCTCACCGGGACCCCAGGGATTACCGGATGCGGTACCGGCAGGCTCTCACGTACTGATGACCGTATGAACAGAAGGAATATACTCTCGCTGTTGATGATCGCCTCCGGGCTGGCGTTGCTGGGCTGGTGGCTGTTCCAACGCGAGCAGCTCGAAGAGACGGTTCGGTCAACCCGCGAGTGGCTGCGCGCGGCAAACGCGACGCCGGCGGCCTCCCCGGTCTGGCTCAGCCCAGACCGTTCCTTGCGGCTGCCCGCAAGCCAGCCTCTCGGCATGCTCTCCATCGCGCGCATTCACCTCGAGAGCCCCGTATTCGCCGGGACGGACGAGCGGACGCTTTCGCAAGCGGCAGGCTGGATCAAGGGTACGGCCCTGCCTGGCTCCGCGGGAAACGCGGGAATCGCCGCTCACCGCGACACGCTATTCCGGCCGCTGCGCAACATCAAGCCGGGGGATGAAGTGGACTACTACAGCCCGTCGGGCGCGCATGCGTACCGGGTAGTCTGGACGAGAATCGTGAAGCCTTCCGATGTCTACGTCCTCGACGGCACGAAGGTCCCTAGCCTCACGCTGGTGAGTTGTTATCCCTTCTACTACATCGGCTCCGCTCCATACCGGTTTATCGTGCGGGCGGAAGCGGTGGGAGGCCGGGAATCGCCGTGATGCAGCCGGGCCGCGAAGGCGCCACAAATCCCCGGAGCCAAAGGTTCCGGTCAAAAAAAACCCCGCCGGGGAGGCGGGGTGTTTGTGCTGGAGGCAACGCCACCAGAAGCGACAAACTCAAGACCCGTACTTCCTATTGCAAATCGGGGGCCAAATCCAAACGATTGATAACACGAGGTATTCCCAGCGCAAGGCTCTCAAAAATGAGATTCGCCCTCTCGTGAATCCCATTAACCATAGCGCGACGCGTGCCGCACTTCTCCTTGGAATCCACCGCGTCACTGATACAATACTCTCAGATTGCGCGCACCAGAGCGTCTAACCACGATCGGGACTAGCACTATGTCGGCAGCGGTACGAAACACGAAGCAGAGGCGGGCGATCCGCGATGTTTTTCTCGAAGCCAAGCGGCCTCTCTCTCCGGAAGAGGTTTGCGCGATGGCGCAGGAGAAGGTGGAAGGCCTCGGCATCGCCACGGTTTACCGGACGATCCGCACACTGCTTGAAGAGGCGTGGCTGGCGCCTGTGGATCTCCCGGGCGAGGCCTCCCGCTACGAGGTTTCCGGCAAGGAGCATCACCATCATTTCCATTGCCGCGCCTGTGGCAAGGTCTTCGAGGTATTCGGCTGCCTGGGCGGCTACACCAACCTGGTGCCCGAAGGCTTTCAACTGGAAAGCCACGAAGTGATCCTTTACGGCAGATGCCGGGAATGCGGCGGCCTTTCGCGAAACTAGCCCCCTTGGAACGGAGAGAGAATACAAAGATGAGAACGGACTGGGTTCGCCAACGGACGAAGGACGAAGCACCAACACAGATGTACTACGCGCGCCGCGGCGTCGTCACCGAGGAGATGCAGCATGTGGCGAAGCGGGAATCGCTCGAAGCGGAGCTGATCCGATCCGAGGTGGCACGGGGCCGGATGATCATCCCGGCGAATATTCGTCATACCAACCTTGAGCCGATGGCGATTGGAGTGGCCGCGAAGTGCAAGATCAACGCGAATATCGGGAACTCCTCCACCACCTCCGATATCGAGGGCGAACTCGAGAAGCTCCGGTACTCGCTCAAGTACTACGCCGATACGGTGATGGATCTCTCCACCGGCGGCGACATCCCTCGCATCCGCAAGGCGATCATTGAAAACTCGCCCGTGCCCATCGGCACGGTGCCGATTTATGAGGCGCTCTCCCGCGTGCGGCGCATCCAGGACCTGACACCCGATGTGATGCTCGAAGTGATCGAGGAACAGGCCGGACAGGGTGTCGATTACATGACGATCCACGCCGGCGTGCTCATCCAATACGTGCCGATGGCGGCGAAGCGGGTGACGGGCATTGTGAGCCGCGGGGGAAGCATCCTCGCCGAATGGATGGTAAAGAACCACCGGCAGAACTTCCTCTACGAGCGTTTCGACGACATCTGCAAGATTCTTCGCAAGTATGACGTAAGCTTCTCGCTCGGCGACGGCCTGCGCCCGGGCAGCGTGGCCGACGCCTCCGACGAGGCCCAGTTCGCCGAACTGAAGACGCTGGGCGAACTCACCCGCATCGCCTGGGATTACGACGTGCAGGTGATGATCGAAGGTCCCGGCCACATTCCGATGGACCAGATCCAGATGCAGGTGGAGAAGGAAAACGAGCTTTGCCACGAGGCGCCGTTCTATACGCTCGGGCCGCTCGTCACGGATATCGCGCCGGGCTATGACCACATCACTTCGGCCATCGGTGCGGCGATGATCGGCTGGTATGGCGCCTCCATGCTTTGCTATGTCACCCCGAAGGAACACCTCGGCCTGCCGAACAAGGAGGATGTGAAGGCTGGTCTAATCGCCTATAAGATCGCCGCCCACGCCGCCGATGTGGCCCGCAAGCGGCCCGGCGCGCGGGACCGGGACGATGCCCTCTCGAAAGCGCGCTTCGGCTTCGATTGGAAGCAGCAGTTCGCGCTATCCCTCGACCCGGAAACCGCCGAGGCGATGCACGACGAAACGCTCCCTGACGAATCCTACAAGGACGCCCATTTTTGCAGCATGTGCGGACCGAAGTTCTGCTCCATGAACATCTCGGAGAAAGCGACGGTGATCGATGAAGGCACGGCCGCGCAGGTGGCGGACGCTTCCTCGAAACCGGGGAACCAACTGGTGCGGCTGGGCTAGATTCGACTTTTCCTTGAACCCGGACGTCTCTCGAACGTATGCAGCGATTCCTCACGATTCTCTGGTTGACGGCCCTTCTTGGCCTGAGCGCGATGGCGCAAGCGAGCGATGCCTATAACGCCGTGGGAACAATCGGTTTCGGGTTCGGCGGACAGGGCGGCCAGAGCGCGGGCTTCGGCAAGCTGATGAGCTTCGCCGGAGCCGGAGAAGGCTACATGTGGAAGGGGCTGGCGCTTGGCGGCGACGGCCAGTTGGTGTGGAATCGAGACAACTCCGACGCCTACTTCGGGCTGCTCTCGCTCGGCCCTTCCTACCATTTCGACAACCGCGAGAACCCGCGCCGCTTCGTGCCTTTCGTCACTGGGGGCTATGGATTGGCGTTCCGCGAGGGCGCGCTCAGCCTTTACCAGATGGGGGCGGGCGTCACGTGGTGGCCGAAGGCGCGGGTGGGCCTGCGGTTCGAATATCGCTATTTCGACAACACGCGCGATGAGTTCCAAATGAACCAGTTGCGGTTCTCCGTCGCGTTCCGGGATTAGGTTCGGATACTCCGGCGCGACTCTCGTCGATTCGGAGACCGCCGTATTTTCCATCCAGCCCCGGCTCGCCCGCTACAGCATTCCACTCCCAATCGTCCGCTCTTTCCTGTCTCCCGGATCCTGTCTGCTGTCTCCCATTTCCCCGCCGTTGTGTGAAATGGAGTAGAATGGAGACCGCGAACGGCGATGGGGTTCGTTCGTTCGCTTGGCGGAGCCGTGACCGTGGATCGCCTCAGCGCCATTTTCTACCATTTTTCATAGTTCCCAAATCACGATTATTGGATATATTCGGAAATCGTCTTATATCACCGATTTTCGTGTAGATTATCTCTACCGATTCTCATAGCCATTGGGGCTCGTTTCTCTATACACATCATAGGTTTAGCAGTTCCTTCCAGAAATGGAAGAAATGAAGATTGACTCATATTGGAAAGCCTCCTCTAAATTCAGCCTAATGTTCGGTTTTTAATTGATTTTCTTGTGCGTTTGTGAATAAATTGCATGTGAGGCACCAGCCTTGCCCTTCGCTTCAACGCAGGGGTTCTGTCATTGACAAGAGAGGTTACAACATGACGAGATCTTTTCAGGATCGCGCCGCGTCATGGGCATCACTGCTCGTGGCGCTGGTCGTGTTCTCGCTGATTTG
>JADYZL010000543.1 GCA_020853155.1 Bryobacterales bacterium | reverse complement strand
GGGGATGCGGGCAAGCGTTTGGTCCGCGCGGGAGGGAGAGGTTGCCATGGCATGTAGGGTCGAACCCCACTGTAACGCATGCGGCATCTGCGTGGCCATCTGCCCGGTGAACGCGATTCTGGAGACGGTGGACGGCGTCCGGATTTCGAGCGCGCTATGCACGGAGTGCGTCGGTTATGCGGATACTCCCGTTTGCATGGAAGTCTGCGCGATAGACGCGATCTCGGATGCGTGTACCATCGAATGGAAGCCGCGCCGCGACTCCGCTCAAGGCGCCGTATAGGCTCACGGTCCCGTACAGGCTCACGAGCACGATAGGCTTACCGTAACGCTCAGGAGGTGCGCCGATGAATGAGAAGTATCTGTATGTCGAGGATCTGGGAAGGCATGTAACGGTGCCCGATCGCGGCATCTTGAGCATGACGCTGCAGACGGATGAGCGCAGCAAGATCATTCAATTCGTGTTCGCGCCAGGCCAGGAACTGAGCGCGCATACCGCCCCATTCCCGGCGATTCTCTATATTGTGAAAGGCGAGGCGGATTTGACGCTTGGCGAGGATGCGAAATCAGCGGCGGAAGGAACACTGGTACACATGACCGCTCAATTGCCTCACAGCGTGAAGGCGAAGACGGAACTGGTGATGTTGCTCATCATGTTGAAGAGCTAGGGGCGGAAGGGCGTAGCTCCCTCGCGCGTCTCCCCTATAATGGGTTCATGTCCACCGTGATGGCTCCGTTGGCCACCGCCGAACAACTCGCGAAGTATGAGGTCGTCATCGGCCTGGAAGTGCACGGTCAACTAGGCACGAACACCACGATTTTTTCGGTGGCGCCGATTACTTTTGGCGAAGAACCCAACACGATGGTGACGCCGTTGTGCCTCGGGATGCCAGGGACGCTTCCGGTGTTGAACAAGCGCGTCGTCGAACTGGCCGTCCGGGCCGGTCGTGCGCTCAATTGCGCCATCCGTCCGGTGTCGGTTTTCGCGCGCAAGAATTATTTTTATCCGGACTTACCCAAGGGCTACCAAATCTCGCAATACGATCAGCCGATCGCGGAGCACGGCTGGATTGATATTGCCGTCGAGGGGGAGAGCAAGCGGATCGGCATCACGCGCGCCCACCTCGAAGAAGACGCCGGCAAGAGCATCCATGAAGGGTTCAAGGATTCGTCGAAGTATAGCTACGTGGATCTGAATCGCGCCGGGGCGCCGCTCGTGGAAATCGTCAGCGAACCGGACATCCGTACTTCCGATGAAGCGCATGCGTATCTCACCGAAGTGAAGCTGGCATTGCAGTTCGCCGGCGTCTCCAATTGCGATATGGAGAAGGGCCAGCTTCGCTGCGACGCGAATGTTTCGGTGCGGCCCGTCGGCCAGGAGCGTTTCGGCACCAAGGCGGAGATCAAGAATCTGAACTCATTCCGCTACGTGAAGCTGGCGCTTGATTACGAAGTGTCCCGGCAAGTGGGCCTCATCGAGGCGGGCGGCCAGGTGGAGCAGGAAACGCGCCTCTTCAACGTGAGCACGGGGGAGACGGTGAGCATGCGTAGCAAGGAGCACGCTCACGATTACCGCTATTTTCCCGAGCCCGATTTGCTGCCGCTCAAGGTGAGCCAGGCCTGGCTCAAGGAGATTGAAGCCGGTCTGCCGGAATTGCCCGCCACCATCCGCAAACGTTTTGCGCAAGAGTACGGGTTGCGCGAATACGATGCGCAGGTGCTGACCCTCACCAAGGAAATGAGCGACTATTTCGAGGTTGCGGCGCGCGCTTCCTCGAATCCGAAGACCACCGCCAATTGGGTGACCGGAGAACTGCTGGGCGCGCTGAAGGGCGCGGGCAAGGAGATTGCGGAGAGCCCGGTTCCGGCGGAGCATATCGGCGAGCTGGTCTCGCTGATCGAAAAGGGAGAAATCTCCGGCAAACTCGCGAAGGAGATTTTCGCGAAGATGTTCGAAAGCGGGGATTCGGCGCGGGTCATCATGGAGCGCGAGGGTCTCAAGCAGATCTCGGATTCCGGGGAACTCGAATCCATTGTGGACGGCGTAATCAGCGGAAATCCTGCCCAGGTGGAGCAGTACCGGGGCGGCAAGACGGCGGTTATCGGCTTCCTGGTGGGCCAGGTGATGAAGGCATCGCGCGGCCAGGCGAACCCGCAGGCGGTCAACGAAATCCTCCGGCGAAAGCTGGATGCTTAGGGACACTCCTTCTTGCGCAGGCGCTTGACACTCGCGCTGTTCCTCGCCGTGTTGGCGGCTCTTCCGCTGGCCGCCGAAGCGTCGAACTCCGTCTCTCGCGAGACCCGCGAAGAGACCTTCCGCGCCGTTTGGGAAACCGTGCGGGACCGCTATTTTGACCCGGCATTCGGCGGTCTCGACTGGAACGCGGTGGGCCGCGAGATGAAGCCGAAAGCGATCGGCGCCCCTTCCGACGAAGCCTTCTACGATGTGCTGCAAGGCATGGTGGACCGCTTGGGCCAATCCCACTTCCGGGTGCTCCCGCCTTCCTGGATCGGCACGAAGCACCTCGCCCGCAGGGGTGCGGCAAGCGCGGGGATCGAGCTTGCAGAAGCAGGCGGCGAAATGCTCGTCTGGCGGATGCGCGAATCCACCGGCGCACCGGCCGGGTTGAGGCCGGGATGCGAGGTTGCCGGGATCGCGGGTACTTCGCTCCCCGCGCTGAAACGCAAGATCCTCGCTGAAGCCAAGGGGGTTGCGGCGGGCGACGCCCTCTACAATGAGACCGTCGAAGCGCTGCTCACAGGCCGGGCGGGGGATCGGGTGGAGATCCGATACTCTTGCGGCGGCGGGAAAGAATCGACAGCCGAATTGCCCCTCGCCTATTCGCAGCGCGAACGATCCGAAAGCTTCGGTTTCATGCCCAGCATGGAGACCGAATTCGAAGTGAAGCGGCTCCCGGGAGGGATCCTGTCGATTCGCTTCAATCTCTTCGTGATGTCCCTGCTGCCGCGGATCCGCGACGCCCTTCGGCATGCGGCCACCGATGGAACGCGCGGCATCGTTTTCGATGTGCGGGGCAACCCCGGCGGCATCGGGGCCATGGCCAATGGCATCGCCGGCTACCTGGTGAGGAAGCAGGCCAGCCTCGGCCTGATGAAGCTGCGCGGCGCGGAGTTGAAGTTTCTGGCCTTTCCGCAGGAGGGCGCTTTCACCGGCCCGGTCGCCGTGCTGATCGACCGCAATTCCGCCTCGACGTCGGAAATTTTCGCGGCAGGCCTGCAGGAACTGGGCCGCGCGGTGATTGTCGGGGAACGCAGCATGGGCGCGGCGCTCCCCTCCTACATCGTCGATTTGCCGAATGGAGCGCTGCTGCAATTCGCCGCGGCGGATTTCGTGACCCCCAAAGGCATCCGCATTGAGGGGAAGGGGGTGACGCCCGATATCGCCGTCTCCCTGAGCGCCAGGACCCTTTTGGCCGGAGAGGATGTTCCGCTTGAGGCGGCCCGCGCCGCCTTGGACCGCCAGGCGCCGCCTGCCGCCAACCCGGGGCATGCGGGGTTCACCGTAACTGGGGAATGAGAGATGGCATCCTAAGAGTGGCCCGCTATTGCAAAGGAACTTATGAGACTTCGCGGATTCTACCTCCTCTTCCTTCAGGCCGCCCTGGCGTGCTCCTGGATGCCTGCCGCCCTCGCGCAATCGACGGAGGCCGGCGGGAGCGAGGCGAAAGCGGATCGGATTCTGGAGCGTTATCTGACGATCACGGGCGAGTTCGATGCTCTCAAGAGCCAGACGTCGCGCCGGGACCGGGGGACGATGACGCTTACCGGGCTGGGAGTCTCCGGCGATGTCGAAGTGCTTGCCAAGGCGCCCAACAAGTCCCGGACCACCATGAAGATCGCGGGCATCGGCGAGGTGATCGAAGCCTATGACGGCAAGACCGCTTGGGTGCAGGATCCGATTCAGGGCTACCGGGAAAAGGCGGGCCTGGAACTGGCGGCCACCGTGCGGCAGGCGGATTTTTTCATGGCCGCCAACTATAAGAAGCACTATCCGAAGCGCGAGTGGCTGGGCGCTGAAGTCCTGAACGGAGCCAAGGTCGATAAGCTACGGCTCTACCCTGCCGAGGGGCCTCCGGAGGCCTGGTTTCTGGCCCAGGATAGCGGGTTGCTCTTGCGAATGGATTCCGTGACGAACCTGCCGCAGGGCGATATCGAGAGCCAGGTTTACCTCGAAAACTACAAGAGAATCGGCGGCACGATGGAGCCAATGCGCATCCGGGTGGTGAACCCTCTCGCCCCGATCACGATGGAGTTGACGAGTTCCGAAGCCAACGTCGAGCTGGATGATTCTCTGTTCGTAAGCCCGCGCGCGAAGGGCGGAGAAGAGATTATCGTCGTTCAGTAGCCCACGAGCCGCGCCGGCATCCCTGCGTGAATTGCCTGGTTCGCCAGAGGCCGTTCTGGCATCATGAAATTACGCTGGGATTTCGTTCGATGCTCTCCGTCCGGGGTCAACTCACCACCCGTTTCGAACTGGCGGGCCTGCTGGCCGATAGCACCGCCGGCATTACCTACGTGGCCCGGGATCGCGATGCACCGGCGGCGATTGGCGGGCGTCCGGGCGATACCACGGTTTGTCTCCAGTTCGTGGGGTGGATGCACAGCCGTCCGCTACAGCGGGAACGCTTCGTCCATGAGATTCGCACTCTGGCGCGGCAGCCGCACCCGAATCTGCTGCCGGTTCGCGACGTGATCGAGGGGGACGACGGCCTGCTTCTGGTTTGCGATTATTTTGCCGGCCAGACCCTCGGACAGATGCTGGCCAACGGCGCCGTTCCGGCAAAGCAGGCGGCCGCCTACATCATCCAATTGGCCGACGTTCTGGAAGAGGCGCACCGGCAGGGCGTCGTGCATGGCGGCGTTGACCCGAGCACCGTTCTCGTGGCGGAATCAGGACTCGTCAAGATATTCGGCTTCGGCTCCGCGGCGCTGCGCACGATTGAGGACGAAGGGCAGTTTCATGCCGCCGATCGTCATAGCCCGGAGCGCCAGGCGCTCGAGCTGCTGCGGTTACGGCGCGCCGGTTACCGGGCTCCCGAATGCTTCGCCGGTTTGCCGCCAGACTCGCGTTCCGATGTGTTTTCGCTGGGCTGCCTGTTCTACGAACTGCTGAGCGGCAAACGGGCGTTCGCGCGCAAGAACAG
>JADYZL010000542.1 GCA_020853155.1 Bryobacterales bacterium | reverse complement strand
TGCAACTGCAATGCTACCATGCGATTGGCATGCCCCTTGGTTACGTTTTGGTGGGTGGCAAAAGCACCCGGATGCGGCGGGATAAAGCATTGCTGCCGTGGTACCACCTGCGACTTTTCGAACACCTCACCGGGTTGCTCCAGCCGCACTGCATGGACGTCGCCTTGCTGGGCGCGGATCGTCCGGAGTTCCGCGGTTTTCGTGTTCTTGCCGATGCGTTTCGAGACATGGGACCCCTCGGCGGCATCTTGAGCGCCCTGCGCGAACCTGGTGAGGAATGGCGCTTGATCCTTTCCTGCGACACTCCCTTGGGGGATGATGCGCTGATTCGAGAGTTGGTTGCGAAAGCGCGCGATCTCTCCGAGGCGGATGCGGACATCATCGTTCCACAGACTCCCGACGGCCGCCTTCAGCCGCTTTGCGCGATTTGGCGCCGGAGAGTGAGCGTTCCGCTGGAAGATCACCTGCGGCGCCTTACGAGTGACCCGCAAAGTTCCCGTTCCCAATTTGGCGTGCAACGCTTTGTTCATTCCCTGAAATTTCTCCCTCATCATTACGGCAAGGCGGGAAATCTTCGCAATATCAACACGATGCGAGACTATCTCGCCGCTCTCGCCGATCGCGAGGGCCCTGGACGTTAGAGGATTCGTGAAACTCCCTTCCGCCGGTAAGACTGCGAATCCGGATGCCGGCAGTGCACAATGAGAGGGAGCGGCTGTGCTATTCCGAGTTCCCGATGTCATCGTCCAATCGCCTGATTCCGCCCAATTCGCTAACGCCCTCGGATGGCGTCTCCGCGGAGAAACCATCCGGCGCTGTGGAACCGTACTCGCACTATCTCGAGTTCCGGCACGTATACAAGACGTTCGATCGGCCCATTTTGGTCGATGTCAGCTTTCATGTCGATAACGGAGAGACTGTGGCCATCATCGGGCGTTCCGGCGTGGGCAAGTCGGTTTCGCTCCAAACCATCATGGGTTTTCTCAAGCCGGACAAAGGTCAGGTGATTGTGGGATACCGGGACGTCACCCACTACACGGAGTCCCAATGGCGGGAGGTGCGGAAGAAGGTCACGATGGTTTTTCAATCCGGCGCGCTCTTCGATTCCCTCACTATCGGAGAGAACATCCTCTTTTCCCTGGAACTGCGCGAAGATTACGACGATTCCAACAAAATGGATGTGGTCGAAGGTCTGCTGCGCATGGTGGATCTCGAGGACGCGATGGATATGTACCCGGCCGACATTTCCACCGGCTACAAGCGCGCGGTAGCCATCGCCCGCGCCCTCGCGGCGCAACCGGCCTGCATTCTCTATGACGAGCCCACCACGATGGTGGACCCCATCATGTCGAATCACCTCAGCAACCTGATGCTGCGCCTTAAGACCCAGTTGAAACTTACCTCCGTGGTGGTGACCCACGATCTCGACCTGATGAACAAGGTAGCCGACCGTGTCGTGTTTCTTCACGGAGGGGGAGCCATCTTCAATGGCCCCGTGAAGGACCTATACAAGTTCGACCATCCCCATGTGCAGGAATTTCTCCGCCTGGATCAGGTATCGATGGATCTGGCGCAGGTTGCTTCCACCGGAGATGGCGCTCCCTGATCGGGTGCGGTTCCAAACCGAAGAAGCGAAGCTTCGTTCGCCGGCGCCGCCCAATTTCCGCCTCCCCTTTGTGGCAATGATACGATTCTGGTTTCATGCGCGATCCGGCGTGGTGAGATCCCGGAAACGCAGCGCTTGCTCCGGTACATTTGCGATGGCGGTTTCGAGCGTCACGTGGCGGCAACTCTTTCGCTCAACTCCGCTGCGATCCATGAGACCGCGGCGCGGGATCGGGGATGAAACCAGTACCGGCATCAGCCGCGATTGAGGATGCCAGAACGCGATTGAGGACGCCAGAAGAGGAGAGGACCGGGAACGATGAGTGTGGTAGCCGGTGTAGATTTCGGCACGCTGAGCGTGCGCGTATCCATTGTGGATCATCAACGGGGGAGGCTGGGCAGCGGAGCCGGCAAGTATCCGTTGCATCGAAAGGCGGAAGACCCGGATTATGCCACGCAGAGCCATGCGGACCACTTGACCGCGCTGGTCGAGGCCATGCGAGGCGCACTGGCCGCTGCCGGGGTGAGCGGCGAAGAGATCGAAGCCATTGCGATAGATACGACGGGTTCCAGCGTCATTCCGGTAGATGCGCAATTGCAGCCGCTCGACGAGTACTACCTCTGGTGCGACCACCGCGCTTGGCGGGAGGCGCTCGAGATCACTGCAAAGGCGCACGAGACGGGTCTGCCCGCGATCGAGTGGTGCGGCGGCGCCTATTCGAGCGAATGGGGCTTCTCGAAGTTGCTCCACTGGCTGCGCCATAACCCGGAGAAGCGGGAACGATTCGCCACAGCACTCGAACATTGCGATTACATCGCGGCCGTTCTGTGCGGCATCACGAACCTCGACGGCCTGCCGCGCAGCGCGTGCGCCATGGGCCACAAATGGTTATGGAACAAGAGCCTCGGCGGATTGCCGCCGGAAGAGTTTCTGGCTTCCCTGGACCCGGTGATGACCGGAATCCGCGCAAAGATCAGCGCCGGGCGCTATGCCGCTTCGAACAGTCTGGCCGGGAGACTCTCCCCGGAATGGGCGGGAAGGCTCGGTTTGCGCGCGGGCATCCCGATTCCCGTGGGAGCCCTGGATGCCCACTGGGATGCCATCGGGGCCGGTTGCAGGTTGGGCGATGTGGTGAATGTCATTGGCACATCCACCTGCATCATGGCGATGAGTGAGGAACCAAACCTAGTCCCCGGCGTATGCGGCGTGGCGCCCGGCTCCATTCACCCGGAGAAAACCGGGATCGAGGCCGGTCTCTCCGCTACGGGCGATATCTTCGACGCCATCGCCCGCCGCGCGAACACTTCGGTGGCAGCGCTCTCGGAAGGGCTGGACGGGTACGTGGCAGGCCAGACCGGTCTCCTGCGGCTTACCTGGGACAATGGAGACCGCACGGTGCTCGTGAATCCGGAGTTGGGCGGGGTAACGCTTGGCTGGAATCTCACTCACACCGCGCACGACGAGTTGTTCGCGGCGATTGAGGGCACGGCCTTTCATACGCGCGTGATTCTCGAACGAATGGCGGAATATGGCACGCCGATTCACCGCGTCATCAATGGCGGCGGCATCCCCCAGCGAAGCGAAGCGCTAAATCGCGTCTACGCAAACGTGCTGAATAAGCCCGTGCTGGTACCCGAAAGCGAGGTCACCAGCCTCGGTTCCGCCATCTTTGCCTTTCTGGCCGCAGGCACATTTCAATCCGTGGAGGAGGCCCAGGACGCGCTCTGCCCAAGCTTCCGCATCATCGAACCGGATCCGGCGGCAGCGGCCACGTACGAACGCCTTTACTCGCTCTACCGGAAGCTCTACTTCGCGCTCGGCAAACGGGAGTCGCCTGCAGTGCAAGTGGGGGAAGTGTTGCCCGAACTACGATTGATCGCGGAATCCGCCCGGAAGCGAATCTCCCACACTTAAGCGCCTGAATGCCGCGGTTTTTGCCGCCAACCTGGAAGTGATGCGGCGCGGCTTGGTGCTCTAAACGCAGGGGTGCGCGACCTGCCGCGGCAGCAAGCGCGGATTGATGCAACCAGGCCGTGCAAAGTGCGGTACGAGGCGATGCGGGCTGCCCATAGGGTCATAGCGGACCTTGACGGCAGTGTCGTGGAGAGGATGCGCAACCCGTCCTCCAATACCCCCACGCATCTTTCGCCTTACGGTGCGTTTCCCCAGATCTGACGGGATCGTCCCCGGGCATTCCCGCTCCTCGACCGCCTGGGCGCCGGTG
>JADYZL010000541.1 GCA_020853155.1 Bryobacterales bacterium | reverse complement strand
GGGCACGCACGCACGCCTTGAGCAGTTCCATCATCTCGGTGGTGACGGAGTGATTGGCAACCAGTTTTTCCGGCGTTAGTGGAGAGCGCCCGAAGCGGCGAATCGACAGCAGCGGACCGTCGACGGCGAGCGGCGGAATGATCGCGTTCACGCGGCTTCCGTCCGGCAGGCGCGCGTCCACCATCGGCGAGCTTTCGTCAACCCGGCGTCCCACGCGGGAAACGATCTTTTCGATGATCCGCAGCAGGTGCGCATTGTCCTTGAACTGCACGCCAGTGCGTTCGAGACGCCCGTTGCGCTCCACCACCACGAGGTAGGGCGTCGTCACCAGGATGTCCGAAATCGTACGATCCTGCAGCAGAGGTTCGAGCGGACCCAGGCCGAAGACTTCGTCGAGCACCTCCTGGGTGACCCGCTCCTTCTCCATCATGCTGAGCGGGGTCTTTTCTTCATCCACGAGGCGGCTCAGGATGACCCGCAGGTCTTCCCGCGCGCTTTCCGTATCGATCGTGGCCAGAACTTCGAGGTTCACCCGCTCCAGCAGCTTGCGATGGAGGGTGAACTTCAGGTCCTGGTGTTCGAGCGTATCGCTGGCCGTGAACAGCCGGTTTACCCAGTTTGCTTCGTTGGGATTCGCGCGATTCAGTTTTGTCGGCATTCCTGCAGCCATGTCGTTTTACGCTCCACTAAAAACTTGCGAAAAGAAACCGGTCCGTTGTGGCTTCTTCTCTTCGGGGATGCCGGCAATGCGGCGCGCCAGGGTCTCAAAGTTCCGTAAAAGCTTGCTCTTCGCCGGGAGCAATCCTCCCTCGGCATACGCCTCGTAAAGAGGAAAGTAGTCGTTCGGAATCGTGCCGAAGACCGGCAGACCCATCGCCCGCTCCAATTCGGGAGGCGTCACCTCGGGCGTCTTCTGCATGCGGTTCAACAAAAGTTGCAGCTTATCCTGCCCGAAGCCGTAATCCCGCAAAGCCGAGATAATCAGCTTTGCCTGGTGCAGGCTCGGCACGTCCGGCACCGTTACCAGATAGGCCTGATCGACGAGTTCGAGCGAACTCAACGAAAGCCGGTTCAACCCGCGGCCCAAATCGAGAATCGTGTAGTTGTACATCGAGCGCGCGAGGCGCAGAATGGCGCGCACCTCATCCTGGTTCGGAATCGTGTGCGTCAAGGCCGGCGGCGGCGCTTTCAGCACCTCCAGGCCGGTGCGATGCTTGAAGACCATCGCCTTCCAAAAACTCGGGTCCAGCCGGTAGACGTTCTTCGCCGCGTCCAGCACCGTGTAGCGCGATTGCACCTTCATCAGGAACCCAATGATTCCGGCATCGAGGTCAAAGTCCGCCAGCAGCGTCGGCTGCAGGGAAACGCGATGCAATTCCACCCCGATATGGCAGGCCAGCGTCGTCGATCCGCAGCCTCCCTTGACCGAGAGAAATCCAAGCACCTTCCCGTTGATCTGATGCGGATTCTTCGATTGCGCCCGTTCGGCGGCCAACCGCTGCAGTGCGGCTTGGAGTGTTGTATCGAACGGAGGGAACAGAAACTCGCTCGCCCCGGCGCGCATGGCGTCGAGAATGATCTGCGTATCGGAGGTGACGTGCATCGCCACCACGAGCGGAGCTACCGCCGTGCTTCGAATGCGCCGCACGACATCGCTCAGAGAATCGCTCACCGCGGATACATCGAGCAGAATCACATCGGGCTGTGCCCGTTCAATTTGCAAAATGGTCTCGGTCCAGTTATCGACATCGGCCGATTCGAGCACTACGCGGACGGACATCTGCGACAGCAGGGACTGTATCTCGCTGCGCAGAGCACTCTTGCGAACGATGATGCCTAGTGTGATCGGTTCCATGTCTCTCCGTTATCGCCCCATGCCGGCCGGGAAGCCTCCTCTTGCGGGATCGAGCGGCTCGCCTGCGCCGGACAAGCCCGATTCCCCACTACCAGTGCGTTGCCCGCATCCCGTAAGACGCACTCCTCACTCCAGCTCGTGCCCACCGTTGCCTTCCACCCGTCGCCGCGCCTCGGGATCCCGGAGAATATCTACTCCGGAACCCGCCCCGGATTCCGGCTCTCCAGCCGTCTTCCGAATGCGGCGAGCTGAGTGGGGAGGGATGCGTCGGCGGATGATCCGGGCCGCATCGCCTCCCAGCAAAGAGATCGTAGGCTACGGTTTCCCGCCGCCACTGCTTGCTCCACCGCCCCCGCCGCCGCCCGCCGGCGCCGCCGCTGCGGGTGCCGGAATGGCCGGTATGAATTGGAGCACGCTCGAATCCTGCGAATTCTGCTTGAAATTCCTGGGCTTCGATAGCTTATCGTACTCTTCAAGCATGGTTTCGACAGGCACGGGGCGCCGCGGGTTGCTCAACGGAACGGGACCGGTCTGCTCCATCGTGGGATGACGTGGCGCTACCGTGGGCGCTCCCTCGAGGAATGGCTCCGGCATGTCGATTGAAGGCTGGGTGCCTCCCGCGGGAATGGGCCGCACCAGTTCCGGGGTGATCAGCACCAGCAACTCGGTGTTCGTCTTCTGCTTCTTCCGGGATTGGAAGAGTTTGCCAAGCAGCGGAATGTCGCCGAGGCCGGGAATTTTTGAGAGTTCTTCCGTCGTCCGGTTATCGAGCAACCCTGCAATCGCGAAACTCTGACCGTCTTCCAGTTCCACTTCCGTCTGCACGCGCCGCGTGGCGAGGCCGGGAATGCGGAAACCCTGAATGGTAAGTCCGTTCACCATATCGAGAGCGCTCACCTCGGGCTCTACAGCCAAGCGGATGGTGCCGCGCGCGGTGATCGTCGGAACAAAGTTGATCCGGATTCCAAACTCGCGGAACTGGATTGTGATCTGTCCGACGCCGCCCGAACCGCCCTGCAGCGTGGGGAAGGGGAACTCCCCACCAGCAAGAAAACTTGCCTGCTTGCCGTTGATCGCCAGCACGTTCGGTTCGGCCAGCACTTCCGCGAGCCGCCGGTTCTGCAACAGTTTCAAGGTCATGCCCAGATCAAGGTCCGGCCGGAACAAGAAGACATTCAACGCATCGGAGATGGTGAATCTGCCGGTCTCATGGTTTTCGATAATGGGCTGTTCAAACATTCCCGTGCTGAGCGATCCCATATTGCCGCCGGAGCCGGTGCTGATGAAGTTCGCTCCCAGTTCGCTTGCCGCGTTCCGTTCCACATTGGCAAACTTGACGCGCAAGAGAATCTGCGGCTCCGCTTCCGGAGTCAGCACACGCAGAAGGCTTACAGGCTTGCCAAGCGATGTCACCATCGCTTCGGCGCGGCGCGCGCCCACCACGTCGGGGACGGTTCCCTTCAGCAGTACCTGGCGGTTCTTCGGATCGCTTCCGGTCACACTCAGGTCGATATCCGAATCCGGAAACTCCTGGCGAAGGTTCTGCCGCATCGCCTCGACCTCGGCGTCAAGCTGGTTATGGTTCGCCTGCACCTTCAAATCGAACAGGACGCGGCCGCCCCCCGCCGTCCACAGAATCAAACTGGTTTCACCCTCGGCGCGCCCATGAAGCACAAGCTCCTGCTGCGTGACGGGAAGCGCCTCGGCGATCTTCGGATCGCTGATCACCACGCGCTGGATCACCGATGGGGTCTGGACCACAATCGATTTTCCGGCCACGACAAACAAATCGCGGGCCGTCGAGCGCGCATCATTCTGCGCCGGCCTGGAAACGCTGGCGGCATCGGCGGCATTGCCGGAGGCGGCGAGAACCAGCGCCAGGCAGGCCGCGCTCAACAAACGAAAACTCCCCATGGAGCAAACCCCTTTCGCATTCCTCACGAAGATCGACGGGATACGCATTAGAGTGCACCTCCCTGGTTCCGGTCGACCGTCTTTTCCGTCCTCTCCAGCCCGTGGATCACCTCAACGGTGGGGATCGGCGGAGGCGCCATCTTCACGGGAGCGGGCGCCGGAGCTGCCCGGCGAGGCGCTGACGCCACCGAGGGCGGAGCCTCCAGTTTGCGCGGAG
>JADYZL010000540.1 GCA_020853155.1 Bryobacterales bacterium | reverse complement strand
TTGCCCGTGGGCTGCATTCCGGAGAAAACACGTGGTCTCATCGAAGTAGAGGAAACTTCCATCGTATGGGATGCCATCCTTGAAAACCAACCTTTGAGCCCGAATTGAGAAAGCCGCCGCCGATGAATGAACCTATCACGAATCCCGCTGCCAAGCCGGATGCAGAACACCTACCTCCCCTCCGCGGGCGAGTCGAAAAACTCGTCTACGGGGGCGCGGGCCTCATCCGGCAGGAGGGCAAGACGGTCATGCTGCCGTGGGTCGCTCCGGGAGAGCTGGTGGATTTCAATATTGCCAAAGACCACAAGCAATGGGCGGAGGGCCAACTCGTCGCCGTCGATGAGCCGTCGCCCGAACGGTCGGAGCCCTTCTGTGATGTGTACGGCCGCTGTGGCGGTTGCCAGTACCAGCACATGAACGGTGAGTTCCAGAGGTTGCAGAAGGCGTCGATCCTCCTGGAAACGCTGGAACGCGTCGGGGGCATCCGGCCGGAGCTTCCGGTAGAGATTCTCCATGGAGAATCGAAAGGGTACCGCAACCGCGTCCAAGTCCACCTCGATGGAACGCGAATCGGTTACCACGCGGCTTCCAGCCGGCGTCTGGTGCCCATCGAGGAGTGCCCCATTGCATCTCCAACGCTGAACCAGGCCCTTCAAGCCTTGAAGCACATGGCCCGCGAGCAGCGTTTCCCTCGCTTCGTGGAGAGCATCGAGCTATTCTCCAACGAACGTGAAACCCTCCTCAACATCCTCGAAACCCGGGGAGGCCAACGGCGGGTGGCCAGGTGGTTTATTGACTGGTGTGCGGACCGCATCCCGGGTTCCGCGCAAAGCGCCCTGGTGTACAGAGCGGCTGGTCTGGATTTTCAAGTGAGCCACCGGTCGTTCTTTCAGGTCAACCGTTTCCTCATCGAGCCCTTGGTCAACCGGGTCCTTCGCCACGCGCAAGGGACGAGGGCGCTCGACCTCTATAGCGGGGTGGGGCTCTTCGCGGTGCCCCTCTCCAGGAAGGGTTTGCCTACGACGGCGGTAGAATCATCTGCTTCCGCCGTCCGTGACCTGGAGGCCAACGCCGCTAATCACAGCGCCCGCATCGACGCCCACCGCACAAATGCGGATGCTTACCTCTCCGCGGCGCAAGCTGTGCCCGATTTCGTCGTTACAGACCCCCCCCGCGCCGGTTTGGGCAAATCGGTGGTCCAGGATCTGCTCAGGCTCCGGCCCCGGCATCTCGCTCTCGTGAGCTGTGATCCCGCTACTCTCTCTCGTGATCTGAAAGAGTTGATCGCCGGAGGCTATCGGATTAAGGACCTCACCCTCATCGACCTATTTCCAAACACGGCGCACATCGAAACGGTCTGCGATCTCTCACTGAGCGAGTAACAAACATCTCGCCGATATGGCTTCGTTCCGCAAAAGGCACCCTCGGGATGAAATTAATGGGAGTGCGCCGCCGATGGGTCGGCGGGCGCCGGGGCGTCGCCGAGCACTTCCACCCCTTCCATCCACATCGTATTGTGTTCTACTACGAGTGTCGCTTTAATGAACTTCCCCGCTTGCAGCTTGGCCAAATCCGCCGCTTCCGGCACAGAGAAGCTCATCGTCATCGCGTCCATGAGATCGGCGATCTTTTCATGCGCAATCACCGCCTTCCTGGCGGCCGCATCCACGGAGACAATCGTTCCCCGGATCTCATAGCGGTGCTCGGCATCCGGGGAGGGCGGTGGTGTCTCTGCCCGGTCGCCACAGTTGGAAAGCCCGATCAGCATCGTGGCCGCCGGCATCAGCGCCAGAATCCTTCGCCTAAGCATCGCGATGCACCGTATCAGGAGAGAACGCCGGCAAGCAAATCGCCACGTACTCCGCGCCTGCCGTGCCGGGTGTGCTGTAACGCACCCATTCTCCCGCTTTGCTCACCACCGCCTGCCCGACGGCCACATCCATGCTTCCACCTTCGAAATCCACCCGCAAAACTCCTTTCAGCACAAGCGTAAACTCGTCAAACTCAGGTCTTTGGCCCGGCTCCTCCCAACCCGCGGGGCTCTTCATCCGGGCGATGCTTAGCCCGTGGTCGCCCGAATTCACCCGGCCGATGAATTCCTCAATGATCTTCGGCTTGTTCCCTTCCGCGGGAATCACCGTTGCTGCTTCAATCCTTCGTGGCAAGGTATCCTACCTCCTTGGCTATTCCATCACAGAATGGCGGTTTTTCCTCGCGAAAGGTCAACCATGGCTGAGGCGCTTGCCGCTCCCATGCCCAATCGGGTCCTCATCCTCGGATGCGGCTACACGGGCGTCCGGGTGGCGCGTACGCTGCTGGAGATGGGCGTTTCGGTCGTCGCCACAACCCGGGATTCGGCGGGACACTTCCCGGAGGGGATGGAATTGCATCGTTTCGATGCTCTGCGCCCGGAGGATCTTCACCAACTATCTACACTTGTCGAGAATTGTGAGGCGGTGGTCTGCTCCATCCCCACCCTCCGCGTAGGGAATCACTTGGTCGAACGAGTGCCCGATCTCGTACAGGCGATTCGAGGGAAGGTTTCCCGCTTCGTTTACCTGTCAACCACCGGTATCTATGGAAATCAACACCTTGTTGACGCTACCACTTCACCCGCGCCGGTCTCTTCACGCGAATGCCTCCGGGTTGAAGCGGAAGAAGCGGTCCTCTCCGGATTCGATTCCCCCCTCGTCTTGCGTCCGGCAGCCATTTACGGGCCGTGGCGTGGAGTGCACACCTCCATCCGGCAAGGGCGCTATCGGCTGACGGGCGATGGGTCAAACTACGTCAGTAGGATTCACGTGGACGATCTGGCGGCGCACCTCGTTGCCTCGCTGGGTTCCCACATCCAAGGGGCATGGCCCGTCTCGGATGAGCGTCCCTGCACCCAACGGGAAATGGCGGAATTTTGTGCTGAATTGCTCGGTCTGCCGGTTCCGGCCAGCGCGGACCCTGGCAGCGTTTCGGAAACCCTGCGGGCCAACCGGCGCGTCGATGGCGCTGCTGTTCGGGCGCGTTTACAAATCCGGCTCCGATACCCCAGCTACCGCGAAGGCGTGCCAGCCTCGATTGCGGCGGAAGCGGGAGATCTCGAGCAAAGCCGTTAGGCCATCCCGGTGAGTAGAACGACAGCCTGTGCTTCCGCGGAGAGCCGCTCCCCCACCGGCCCCACCTGCTCGGCCGTCTTGAACTTCACGGACACCGCCTCCACATCCAGCCGCAAGATCGCTCCCAGGCTCTCCCGGATCGGCGTTCGATAGTCCTTGAGCTTAGGCCGCTGCAGAATCACGGTCGTATCCACATTCACAATCTCGTAACCGCGCTCCCTCACAAGCCGGTGCGCGTGCTCCAGGAATTGCCGGCTTGCTGCTCCTCGCCAGAGCGGGTCGGTATCGGGGAAGTGCATGCCGATGTCGCCCAATGCGAGTGCGCCCAGCAGCGCATCCGTAATCGCATGCAGCAGAATGTCCGCGTCCGAGTGTCCATCGAGGCCTAGGTCGGAGGGGATGACCACCCCGCCAAGAATCAGCTCCCGCCCCTCCTTCAGCCTGTGTGTATCCCAACCCAACCCCACACGCAGCCTCGTCATTGTCCCGCGGACTCCTTACGTTCCAGGCTCATGTAGAAATCGGCCAAACCGAGGTCGGAGGCTTTCGTAATCTTGATATTCCGCTCACTGCCGGGTACAACCGTCACCGGTACTCCTTCCAGCCTTTCCACCAGGCTCGCCTCGTCGGTGCCGATAAAATTCTCCGCGATTGCCTTTGCGAATGCTTCCTTGAGCAGCGTTACTCGAAACACCTGCGGCGTCTGCGCCAGCACCAGATGTTCCCTGGGAATCGTGCTCCGGATCTCGTGCAGGTGAACTTGCTTCACTGTATCCACGGGCACCACCCCCAGAATCGCCGCTCCAGTCTGGGAGGCGGCCGCGATCACCGCTTCGATCATTTCCACGGACGTGAACGGCCTCACGGCATCGTGCACGGCCACCAGGTCCACATCGTCCGCGAGGGATGCGAGAGCATTCCCCACGCTCTCCTGCCGCGTATCCCCTCCTTCGACAAGCCGCAGCCGTTTCGAATATCGCTCCTGCGCGATGCCCAATTCAAACCACTCCATGTCGTCGGGCCGCAACGCAACAACGATCTCATCCACGGACGGGCAGGCATCGAAACGCCGGATAGTGTGGACCAGAATCGGCGCACCGTGCAGATGGAGAAATTGCTTTCGATCCGTTGGTGGCTCTCCACCGCCCGGCGCCATTCGGGTGCCGAGTCCCGCTGCCGGGAGAATTACGGAGACTTTCATGATTGCCTCGGATCCTATTTTGAGGTGGAAGCTTGGGCGCAGAGCCAACCTCATCCTCAATCGGCGCCACTCCTAAGCGGTCGGCGCACGTTTGCCGGCATCTCGAAATCGGATTCCGGCGTTCCACGCTAAGTCCTTCTATTCTAACGCTGAGGCGGAGTGCGGAAGAAGCGGAGCACACCGCGCTGGCCGCAACGAATCCGCCGGGTTAGCTTCCCCCCGCCATATTCGCCGGGGAGCCCTCCCGATGGCCGCCTTTTTCCGGGGACGGACGGTCGTGAGTAGCATGCACCCGGTCGTCGTGCCGGCCGAAGATCATCTTTCCGGCGGTGGTCTGAAGCACGCTCGTCACCGTGATATCTACCGTTTTCGAAATCAGCCGTCTCGCATTGTCCACCACCACCATCGTGCCGTCATCGAGGTAGGCAACACCCTGATTGAATTCTTTTCCCTCTTTCAGGATGAAAACACGCATGATTTCACCGGGAAGAACCACGGGTTTCAACGCATTCGCCAGCTCGTTGATATTCAGAACGTGAACTCCGTGCAGTTGAGCCACCTTGTTCAGGTTGAAGTCGTTCGTGACAATCGAGCAATCGTACTTCTTGGCCAGTTCGATGAGCTTCATATCCACTTCCGGCGCATTTGGAAAATCGTCCTCGAGAATCTGCACATTCAGGTCGGTAAACTTCTGAATTCGTTGCAGGATATCAAGGCCGCGCCGGCCCCGGTTACGCTTCAGTGGATCGGCAGAATCGGCAACAAACTGTAATTCCCGCAGTACAAATTGGGGGATCACCAGCGTGCCTCCGAGAAAACCGGTCTCCGCGATATCCGCGATCCGGCCATCGATAATCACGCTCGTATCGAGCACCTTGAAGACTTGCTTTGGAGCCTTCTCCGCGCCGAATAACCCTCCAAATGCGGAAAGATTGAGCATGTCGCCCTTGGTTGCCCCCACCAGCAGCCCGACATACCCCATCCACATCAGAACCAGAATCTGTAGAAAGGGAACCGTGTTCAAACTCGCGGGAATCGCCCGCTCCAGGATAAGAGAAACGAGAAAAGCGCCAAGTATTCCAAGAAGAGAGCCGGCCGCGGCCCCCATCAATCGCTTCAAGCTCACCTGCTTCAGCCGGATCTCGAAAGCTACGATCAGGATGCCGGCCAATGCCCCCACTCCCCCAGACAAAGCCGGGGTGAATCCAAAGGGAACCAGGAAATAGCCACAAGCAAATAGCAGGATTATGAAGGCGGCTCTTAATAGAGAAAGTGAAAGAGCATCCAAGCGTCAACCTCAAACCCGAAATTCCGCTATCAATCTATCTGCCAACAGCCGCGGGATGCCACGAAGCTCGTGAGTGGCTCGTCCTTGGCTGCCTGTCAACGCAGTAGTCATGTTGCCGATCTGCGGTGTGGCAAGTATACCACTATCAATTTCGCGGGCATACTGATGCACCTTCGCAAGGCAGGAGCCTCGTGGGAACTCGCAGGGGTCGAAGCGTGGAAGTAGAGCAGAGAACCGTCAGAAGCGTTGGAACGCGCGACGGCCTGGAAGAGGGACCGATAAATGAGGATAGAGCGCTTTCAAAACCCGGGGTGGCGAACCCGAGGCTCGCCACCGGGGTTTTTGAAGTTTATAGGGCTTTGGCAAGCTCTTCCGCGAACGCCGTCTTGGGCGCGTTGGTTCTCTTCGCGCCGGCAGCGGAGCCTG
>JADYZL010000539.1 GCA_020853155.1 Bryobacterales bacterium | reverse complement strand
GGGAGGGGAATGCTCTATTCCCGTTCATGCCTTACCTCAAGTTCCGCCACATGAGCGATGTGGATGTGGAATCGATTGTGGCCTACATGCGCACGCTGAAGCCCATCCGCAATCCGCTGCCCCGAACCGAACTCGCCCTGCCGGTGGCACTGATGATCAAAGGCGTGCCGCAGCCGGTGGCGGGCGCCGTGACGGCTCCATCGAAGAGCGATGGCCTGGCCTACGGCAAGTATCTTGTGGAGATTGGCGGTTGCGCGGATTGCCACACGAAGCAGGAGCACGGGCAGCCCGTGGCTGAAATGGAATTCGCCGGGGGGTTCGAATTCCGCATGCCACAAGGCGTGGTGCTAAGCGCCAACATTACGCCCGATGGGGAAACGGGCATCGGCTCCTGGACCGAGGACGGCTTCGTTTCGCGGTTTCGGCAATACAGCGACTTCGCGAACGGCGGCGCGCCCGCGGTCAGCGCGGATACCTTCACTCTCATGCCGTGGCTCGCCTATTCCAAACTCACCGATGAAGACATCCGGGCGATCTACCGGTACCTGCGCACCGTGAAGCCGGTGGTGCACAAAGTGCAGACGCATCCAGAGGCTGTGGCCGCGGCGCGTTGACGCGGGCCAGGCGCACGTATGCACGCGCAGCGTGTGGAAATCGAAAACCCCTGGGGCAAGCGTGCTGCCTGCTCCAGGGGTTTTTGTTTTCGGATGGCCACCGCGGCCTAGAGGTGCTTTGCCGCCATTGGCTTCAGCGCCAAGGCCAGGAGGAACATGATTACCGCGCCGGCCGGCAGAATCAACAGGGCCGTCTTGTACTGGGTGGCATCGGTTCCGGCAATCGCGCCGATGATCGGCGAACTCACCAGAATGCCCACCCAGCCCGCGGTGATGACGATGCCCATCGCGGTGGCCGTGCCCCGCCGGAAGCAATCGCCCGTGACGCCCAGAGATGTGGGAAACACAGGGGCCATCGACAACCCGGCGAAGAAGACGCACACCGCCGCCGTCGTGGGGTCCGCCGTTTGCAGCACGAGGTAGAGGGTTACGGCCATCAGCAGAGAAGCCGCCGCGAGAACCGTGACGGGGTTCATCTTCATGAGGATTCGAGAGGCGATCAGACGGCCAATCATCAGGCCCAGCGCGAAGCCCCACGCCAGAATGGATTGTGCCGATTCCGTCGGGATTCCCTGCGCCACCAAGTGCTTCACCAGGAAGTTCCACACGCCCACTTCGGCGGCCACATAGAGCAGCAGAAAAGCGGAGAGCACATAGAGGACGGGCCGGTTCAGGATACTGCCCATCTCCGAGAGCTTGAAGGCCACCTCGCCGGCGGGAGGAGCCATCGGCGTAACCGCGTTCACAATCCAGGTAACCACCGTGAGAGCGGCAATCACGTAGCAGAGAATGAAGGCGTTTCCACCCAACATGGAGCCAATGAACGGTGTGAGAATGCCGCCCAGGCCGAAGAAGATATTCAGAAGGTTTAGCATGGAAGAGCGCTTGGTATCGCTGATGTCGCCCACCAACGCATTCGCAGCCGTCACCACGATGCCGCCGCCGAGACCGACGACCAGAAACAGAGTGCGGGACATTTCGTAACCGCTCGCCGTAGGCAGCAGGAACAGCGAAATGGCGATCAGGCCAAGGCCGAGCAGAAGGCCGATTTTCTTACCCTTGATATCCACAAGCGGCCCAACCGCCAGCGAAGCAATCACCAAGCCGATCCCCTGCCAGAATGCAATGGAGGTGTCCTGCTCCGGAGTGAGCGCAAACTTCACGCCCAAGGCGGGCAATAAGGTGCCAAGCATCGCGGCGATCATGCCGTAAACGAGGATGGCCAGAATAGCGGCCGCAATCAGCAGCGTGGAAGCGGTTTTCACCGGTGAAGCTGCTTGCACCGGTTTTGCAGATTTCGACATCGGTTCTCCCTGGATATAAAAAAACGCGAAAGCCAGCAATGGGTCCGCGGAACTGAATGATATCAAAGAGGGCTTGCGAAGCATACTGGACGGAACCGGCAATTGCCGTTCCCTTGCGGAAATCGGCTTCAGAACCCCATCCGTTTGCGACGATCGAACCCTTCCGGCCATCTGATTCAGACAGCGATGTTCCCGGATACCGGCCAGGATCGAAGGAGTCAGGCAGCGAAAGCCCTGTTTGAGCGGGCCTATTCCCGGCAGATGCGGGGCGATTTTCCGGAAGCGGTGCTCCTCTATAAGCAATCGATTGAGACGCTCCCCACCGCCGAGGCGTACACCTTCCTCGGCTGGACCTACCGGTTCATGGGGGACCTCGAAGCCGCGATCGCGGAGTGCAAGAATGCGATTCTAATTGACCCGGCACTCGGCAATCCATACAACGACATCGGAGCCTATTTGATTGATTTAGGGGAATTTGCCGAAGCCCTTGAGTGGCTGAGAAAGGCGACGTTGAGCCGCCGGTACGAGAGCTACCACTATCCGTGGTTCAATCTGGGCAGGGCGCATGCGGCCCTGGAGCAGTGGCCCGAATCCCTGCGCTGTTTTGAGAAAGCAGCGGAACTGGCGCCCGAATATCGAGCCGCGCACCAAGCGGCCGCCGAAATCCGGCGAATGATGCAGTAGGATGAAAGCTAGGTCTCGGATTTTTCCGTTGTTCCCCTCAGGTGTTCGGGCGTCGGCACGCATCTCGTGTTGGCGTTCGCCAGGGCGCGGAGAGTACCCGTGTGGATCTCGCATTGATTGAGGAAGGACCTTACAAAATGGCTTACGTGATTGCGGAACCCTGCATTGGCACCAAAGATACGGCATGCGTCGACGCCTGCCCGGTGGATTGCATCCACCCGCGCAAGGATGAAGCGACGTTCGAGGCGGATACCATGCTCTACATTGACCCGGTCGAGTGCATCGACTGCGGCGCCTGCGTTCCGGTCTGTCCGGTTTCGGCCATCTTCGCGCTCGATGACCTGCCAACGCAGTGGGAGAACTTCGCTAAGATCAACGCGGACTATTACGGGAAATAGCGTCGGTGGCGGGCATCGCCATCCGAGGCCCAGATCCCGATGCCACTTCATGTCGTTCTTCTTTCCCCCCGCAATCCGTTGAACATTGGCGCGGCCGCGCGTGCGATGTCCAATTTCGGATTCGCGGATCTTCGCCTGGTGAACCCGTACCGCTCCGCGGTGGACGAAGCGCGGTCCGGATTGAACGCGGGTAAAATCCTTCGGGAGGCGCGGGAGTACACGAGTCTCGCGGAGGCTGTCGCCGATGCCGCGTTGGTCGTGGGCGCGAGCGGCACCGTGGCGCGGGCCTTGAAGACGCCGGTCTACCGCCTTGAGCAGGGCGCCGCCCCGATTCGGGAAACGATGGCGCAAAGCCCGGTCGCGCTCGTCTTTGGGTCGGAGAAGCACGGGCTCTCGCGTGAAGAGATCAGCCATTGTCATCATCTGGTGCACATCCCCACGCGCCGTGCGCACGATTCGATGAACCTCGGGCAAGCGGTGGCGGTTTGCCTCTATGAGCTGGTTCGTTCCGAAGCCGCGGTTACCACGCCCGCTAAGCGGCCCAAACGCGCCAGTGCGGAAACGCTCGACCGCATGCACGCGCTGCTCTTTGGCTTGCTGAAAGCCAGCGGCTATGTGAAGCCGCGCATAGCCGTATCCACGGGCGAGAAGCTGCGCCGGTTGCTGCTCCGTCTGCAACCGGGTGCCGTGGACGCCAATCTGCTTCTCGGCATGTTCCGGCAGGTAGAACTCGCGCTGGGGCGTGACGATATCCGCCGGAAGGCACTTCAAACTTGGACTTGCCCGGAGGAGGATGACGAAGCCCAACCAACCCAGCCCCCGCGAGATTGAGTATCCTGGAAGCAATCCGCAAGCTGGAAGCCATGTCTAAAGTCACTCTGCATTTCCAAATTCTCGCGCCCCTCGACGAAGCCATGTCGAAAGCAATTTCGAGGGCAGGCGGCATCTACGGTCTGGAGCGCGTGAAACTGAACGGTGAGAAGAATGCGCTGCTCGTGGATTACGACGCCTCGCGCCTCAACCGGGAAGAGGTGGAAGCGGTGTTAGGCGAACTCGGCTTGCCCCTGGTGCGCGTGGTGGTGGAAGCCGCCGATGGCGTTCTGGCCGGCTGATGAAAAGGTTTTAATATCACACGAACTCGTACAGATTCATCGTGTTAGCGGTTGAGGTTAACCGCCCCTGGATGCGGACCGCGAAAATCGCTTGATTTGTAACAAAACTCTGCTTCCCTGTAAAGAGGGCGGTGCTCACCGCCAATGTCTTCTGGGGAGTTCGCATGCATCGCATTTTCTGTCTGGTGGCCATGCTGGCCGCATTCTGGCCGTGTACTCTTTTCGCGCAATTTGATTCTTCCGCCGTCCTGGGGACCATCACGGACGCCTCCGGCGCCGTCGTCCGGGGCGCAAGCGTCTCTCTCACCGCCGCAGGTACGGGCGTCGTGGTGAAGACCGTCTCGAACAACAATGGCGGTTACGAATTCTTCAACGTTCGCACGGGCCGATATACGGTCGCCGCGGAGGCGCCGGGATTCAAGCGTGCCGTATCCGGTGAATTCGCCGTGACGGTGGGCGCTCGCCAGCGCGTCGGGCTATCGCTCGAACTAGGTGAAGTCACGGAGGTGATTACGGTATCGGAAGCGGCTGCCATGGTGGAGATGGACACCTCTTCGCGCGGCACGGTGGTGGGTAGCAAGCAGGCGGTGGATCTCCCTCTCAATGGACGTGCGTATGCCGATCTCGCGCTTTTGACGCCGGGAACGGTGCAGGCCCTTCGCGGCACTTCCCTCGGCGGCGCGCGGGATGCCAGTTACCACGTCAATGGCCTTCGTAGCTCCTACAACAATTTCAGCCTCGACGGCGTGGAGAACAACTCGTATGGCACTTCGAACCAGGGCTTCTCGAACCAGGTTGTGCAGCTTTCGCCGAACGCCGTGGGGGAGTTCCGCGTGGTTACGAACAATTTTTCCGCGGAGTATGGCCGTGCGGGAGGGGCGGTCATCAACGCCGCCTACAGGAGCGGTACGAACAAGTATCATTTCACGCTCTGGGAGTTCCTGCGGAACAAGGCGCTGAACGCCACGGGCTTTTTCAAGCCGCAGACCGGCGAAAAGCCGGACATGAAACAGAACCAGTTCGGCGCTTCCGGCGGCGGCCCGATCCTCCGGAACCGGCTGTTCTTCTTCGGAGATTACGAAGGGTTCCGGCGCAAGCAGAGTGAGCTGCAGTTCGCCGACCTGCCTACCGAAGCGATGCGCCAGGGCAATTTCCCCGGTGTGAATTTGCGCAATCCGTACACGGGCGCCGCGTATGTGAACGGGCAGGTCCCGCTGGCGCTGCAGTCGGAATTCGCCCGCAAAGTCCTCAACGAACTTCCCGCGCCCAACCGCGCCGGCGGCGGCGCCCTTGGCGTTGCTCTAAACTATGAGCGGCTTGCCTCGTTCGATACACCGGACAACAAATGGAACGTAAAGGCGGATCAATTCTGGAACGAGAAGTTGACCTCCTTTTTCCGCTATAGCTGGCGCCGGCAGAATGCGTTAGAGCCCTCGTCCATCCCCGGCCCGTCAGGCGGGAACGCCAATGGGAACGTATATGTACGGAACTACGCCATCGCCGTGGGCTCCACCTTCACACTTTCGCCAACCTCCCTGCTCGAAGCGCGTTTCGGTTTCACCCAGACGGAAGCGGGAAAGAACCCGGTGAACTATCTCGAACCGCATATCGAAGAGGCGTACGGCATTCGCGGCATTGACCATGACGACCGCATCGGCGGAGGCCTAAACACGCAAGGGGTCACTGGCTTTACGCAGTTTGGGAGACAGAACTCGAATCCGCAATTCCAATGGCCCAAAGTATGGAATCCGCGCGTGAACTACTCGAAACTGGCCGGCAGCCACACTCTCAAGGCCGGGTTTGAATACCAGGCCATCAACACCGAGATCAACGACCTAGCTCCGGTGTACGGGCAATCCTCGTACAACGGGCGCTTCAGCGCGGCGTCCGGGCTTTCTTCCAGTCTGAATCCGGTAGCCAATCTCGCGGATTTTCTGGTTGGAGCGCAAAGCTCGTATCAGAAAAGCAACTTTGCCGTGCTCGATTACCGCCAGCGGATGAACTTCTACTACTTGCAGGACGATTGGAAGGTCAATTCCCGTCTGACGCTCAACCTGGGGCTGCGTTATGAATATGCAACCCCACAATGGGAAGCGCACAATCGCCTAGGCAATTTCGACCCGGTGTCGGCTCAACTCTATTTCGCCAAGGACGGCAGCATCCGGGATCGTTCCACCATCCGCCCGGACCGCAACAATTGGGGTCCGCGCATCGGCCTTGCCTACTCGCTGAACCCAAAGACCGTGATTCGCAGCGCCTACGGCATCAGCTATGTCCACTTCAACCGGATGGGCGGGGAAAATATTCTGGGCTTCACCGGGCCGTTCGTCTTCGCCGTGGCGCGGAACCAGGTGGCCCCGGCCGCCGCCACGGGTTCCGCCGTGCAGCCGGTCTGCGCCTCGGGACAGCCCTTTCTCACCTGCTTCCAGCGCACTCAGGATGGCTTTCCCGATGGGTTCAACGACCCCTCGCTCTACAATACGCGCACCACGCGAGTGAACTACATGCCGGCGGATACTCCTTCGCCCTACGTACAGAACTGGCATTTCACCATCCAGCGGGAACTGGCTGCGGGCTTTCTGCTGGATGTTGGATACGTTGGCAACCGGGGGGTGAAGCAGTTGATTCTGGGCGATTACAATCAGGCGCGGCCCAACCTCGCTGGACAGAATACGTCACTCCAATCGCGGCGGCCCTTCCAGAACTACGACTTCATCCAGGCCGCATTCGCCGGTGGCAATACGTTCTACCACGGCCTGCAGGTGAAGCTCGAGAAGCGCTACGGCAATGGCCTCTATCTTCTCAACTCCTATACGTTCTCAAAGGCGATCGATAACGCGGCCGGCCACCTCGAAACGTATAACGGCGATAACTCTCGGGTGAACTTTTACAATCTGGCGGGAGAGCGAGGTCTTTCGAGCTACGACATCACGCACAACAACGTGACATCGGTGATTTATGAACTGCCGTTCGGACGCGGCCGTTCGTGGGGCGCCGATTGGAATCCCGTGGTGAATGGCATTCTTGGCGGGTGGCGCACCACCCTCATCAACACCGCTCGCAGCGGATTCCCGATTAACCTCACCTACAGCCCGACGGCAGCATTCCAGGTGTGCTCCAGTTGCACCCACCGGCCGAATATCAGCGGCCCCGTGCAAGACGGCAAGTACAATCCGCATGCCTGGTTTATCGCCGCGAACGTGCAGATCCCCACCGACGTGACCCATCCCTTTGGCAATGCCGGCCGCAATATCGGCAGAATGGAACCGTTCTTCCAGAGCGATTTCGGCCTCTATAAAGAGTTCCTCCTTCCGCGGGAGGGCTCGCGCGTTGAATTCCGCAGCGAGTACTTCAATCTGTTCAACGTCACGAACTTCGGTTCCCCGAATAGCAACGTCAGCTCCAGCAGCTTCGGAAGGGTCACCAGCGCGTATCCCGCCCGGCAGATTCAGTTCGCTCTGAAGCTCTACTTCTAACCAGAAAGCTCACTCATTGTTCCAAAACCAACGGCCGCCCAATTGGATGGGCGGCCGTTGTCCATTTCCAGCCAATTTTTCTTCGCCTGAATTGTTGACACTCATTTGCATAACGGACTAAACTGATCTGGTATTTGGATTGACGATCTAATTGATCGCATATCGCCAGGGATGGCAACGGCGGGAAGCGCGCTCGCTTCCGCTTTGAAGCCCAAGCCCAAGCGGCGATGGTCCGAAATGCGAGCAATCTGGCGCTGGGGAGGCCTGATGCTCGCACCAATCGCGTACAACTGGGAGTTCGCATGAGATTCAGGATCCGAAAGAAAACAAAGGTGGAACGCAAGATCAAGCCACGCGCTTGGCCTTCTTCGGGCAAGTATTGGATGGCGATGGGAACGTTGGTTGCTTACGGAGCGGGCAGCGATGCGGTGATCGCACAAGGCCTGCCGGCCGGGATCGCAAATGGGCGAAAGCCGGGCGATGCCGCAACCGAACAGACGCTGCCCTTGCGGCGATTCGATATCCCGGCCGGACCACTTGGCGGCGTACTGGAAGAGTTCCGACAGGCTAGCGGCTTGCAATTTCGCCTCGGCTCGCCGCAGATTCGCGAGATCCAGTCGCCGGGTGTGAGGGGCCTGCTCACTTCGCAACAGGCTCTCGAACAAATGCTTCGGGGCACGGGCCTCGAATACCGGTTTGCGACTGATCGCAGTGTGGAGATCCGCGTGCGCCCGCAAACGACGCGGGTGGAGGTCGCGGGCGACACCGTGGCCTTGCAAAGCGGCAAATATACGGAACCTCTCCTCGATACGCCGCAAACCATCAACATCATTCCGCGGGAAGTGATTGAGCAGCAGGGCGCCACCACGCTCCGCGACGTCCTTCGCAATGTGCCGGGCATCACGCTATCGGCCGGCGAGGGTGGGGCCACGCCCGGAGATAACGTAAACGTCCGGGGCTTCAGCTCGCGGAACGACCTTTTCGTGGATGGGGTGCGCGACATCAGCCCACAATCGCGAGATCCCTTCAACCTGGAACAGGTGGAAGTCATGAAAGGCCCAGGCTCCGCCTACATGGGGCGTGGATCGAGCGGCGGCGCTATCAACCTGGTCAGCAAGCAGGCCAGTCTGCGGCGTGCGTTCAGCGGGGCTCTCGTATTGGGCACGGATGATACCCGCCGCGTGACGGGCGACGTGAACACGCCCCTTCCGTTCCTTTCCGAGCGGACCGCGTTCCGGATGAATGCCCTCTATCATCAATCCGGGATGGCCGGCCGCGATGTGGTGAACTTCGAGCGCTGGGGCTTGGCGCCCACGCTCACCGCCGGGCTCGGCACGCCCACTCGCTTCACCCTGAGCTACTTCAAGCTGCAACAGGATAACATCGCCGACTATGGCATTCCCTGGGTGCCGGCTTCAAACAACGCCTTGCCGGAGTATCGGGATCGCCCCGCGCCGGTGCCAAGGGATACCTTCTATGGCTTGCGCAAGCGGGATCGCGAGAAGAGTTCGAGCGACAGCGTCACCGCGCGCGTGGAGCACGATTTCAGCGATCTTGTCCGCTTCCAGAACCAGTTCCGTTATAGCGACAGCGACCAGGATCTGATTGCGTCGCCTCCCCGTTTTGCGAGCACGGATAGCACGGTGATTCGCCGGGAACTCCGCGCGTGGCTCACGGACGACACCGTCTACGACAATCAAACCAACCTCAAGGCGGAGTTCGAAACGGGCGTGGTTCGCCACGCCTTCGTCACTGGGGCTTCTCTCACCCGGGAAGAGGGCCTGCGTTATCTGCGCAGCGCTCCAGTGATGAACACCACGCTGTTCCATCCGGATCCAGACGATGTGTTTCCTGGAACGATCGTCACCAATCCCGTGCCCGGCGATGTGACCGGCACGACCCTCGGGCTCTATGCGTTCGATACGGCTAAGTTTGGGCGGCATTGGGAGGCGAGCGGCGGCTTGCGCTGGGACCGTTTCGATGTCAATGGCGTGCAGACAAACACGAACCCCGTCTCCCGCGTGGACCGGATGACCAGCCTGCGTGCCGGTCTGGTGTATAAGGTGAACGATCAGGGGAGCTTCTATACCTCTTACGGAACGGCGCTCAACCCTTCCCTCGAAGGCTTGAACTACAATGCCGCCTCGCAGGATCTGGAGCCGGAGAAGACCTATACCTTCGAGGCGGGAAACAAGTGGAGCCTCGCCCAGAATCGGCTTCTGTTGACCGGCGCATTTTTCAACGTCGAGAAGACGAACGCCCGAACGCCGGGAATCCTGCCGGGTGATCCGCCGGAAGTCCTTGCTGGACGCCAGCGGGCGCGAGGCGTGGAGCTATCGGCGACGGGAGCAATCCGGCAGGATCTGCAAGTACTGGCTGCATACACCTTTCTCGACGGGCGCATCGTGGAATCGAACCGGCCGGGTGAGACAGGCAATTTCATTCAGAACGCGCCACGCAATTCCGGCAGCATCTGGGCGACCTACTCGCGCAAGCGGCTTCTTCTCGGCGGAGGGCCGCGCTTCGTGGGCAAGCGGTACGGCAATAACAGCAACACACGTTCCGTGGATTCCTATTGGACGCTCGAAGCCATGGCCGGCTATGAGGTCACCCGCTGGCTGGGCATTCGCATGAACCTCTACAACATCAACGATGCGTACTACTTTGATCGTCTGGGAGGGGGGCATGTCGTGCCCGGCCCATCACGATCCCTGCAAATCAGTACCGATTTCCATTTCTAGCCAATATGCTTTTCGAGATACCCCACGTATTGAACGCAGACCAGGTGCGGGAGTTCCGCGCCCAACTCGAAGCCGCCGAATGGGTGGACGGCCGCGTGACCGCCGGCCGGCAAAGCGCTTCCGTGAAGGATAACGCGCAGATTCCGGAGAACCATCCGGTGGCGCGGGAAGTTGGCGCCGCCATTGTCGCCGCGCTCGAACGCCACCCGCTCTTTGTTGCCGCCGCCTTGCCGATGCATGTGTTTCCGCCCCTTTTTAACCGGTACGCGGGGGGGCAATCGTTCGGCACTCATGTCGATAACGCCATCCGCCAGATCACGGGGACGAACCATCGCATCCGCACGGATCTTTCGGCGACGCTCTTCTTCGCGGAACCGGAGGAGTACGAAGGCGGGGAACTGGTGGTGGAAGACACATACGGCGTACAGGAAGTGAAATTTCCGGCGGGCAGCATGGTGCTCTATCCGTCCACCAGCCTGCATCACGTGCGCCCGGTTACCCGCGGCGCCCGGCTTTGCGCCTTCTTCTGGATCCAGAGCATGGTCCGCGACGATGTCCGCCGCACCCTGCTCTTCGATCTCGATATGGCGATCCAGCAATTGAACCAGAGCGTGGCGGAAGCGGCGCCCGGCCAGGAATCCCCCATTTGCAACGGGGTTGCCGTTCAGCTTACCGGCATTTATCACAATCTGATTCGTCAATGGGCTGAGGTTTAGCCTGCAAACTGCAACTTCCATACGCAAACGAGGGTTTTTACGTCATGGCGCTTTTTCGAAAGATTCTCTTCTGGAGCCATCTGATTACCGGGGCGATTGCCGGCATCGTCATTCTGATCATGTCCGTCACGGGCGTCCTGCTCACGTACGAGAAGCAGATGATCACTTGGAGCGACCGGGATTACCGGGTGGCCGTTCCAGCGGAAGGTGTCGGGCCGATGCCCGCTGGAGCACTGCTTTCCGCTCTGGCAGGCCAGCGCGACGGCCGCCCGGATTCGATCACATGGGAATCCGACCCCGCGGCTCCCGTGCTTCTCGGCTTTGGCCGCGAACAAGTGTACGCTAATCCCTACACCGGGAAACTCGTCGGCGAGCCCACCAAGGGGATGCGTGCGTTCATGAGCGACATGCGCGCCTGGCATCGCTGGCTGGCCGGTACGGGAGAAAACCGCGTGATCGGCAAAGCGATTACCGGCGCATCGAACGTGGTCTTCCTGTTTCTGGTGGCCTCGGGAATCTACTTATGGATGCCTCGCGGGTGGAGTTGGAACAAACTGCGGCCCATCGTCCTTTTCCGGGGCGGCCTGCGTGGCAAGGCCCGGGACTTCAACTGGCACAATGTCGCCGGCTTCTGGATGGCGATTCCGCTCTTCCTCGTTGTGTTCTCGGCGATCCCGATCTCCTACGCCGGCTTCAGCCAGTTCGTAATGGAACTCGCCGACGGAAAACAGCCGGCGGCCGGCCAGCGGCGATCTCCAGCACAGCGCGGGCCTGGTGGACCGGGCGGTCCCGGAAGAGATGCTTCTCCGGAGCGCATCATTCCGTGGAACGAAGCGGATTTCGCGGCGCTCGATGGGGTGTTCCTGAAGGCGTACGCGGAGCCAGAGTGGAAGTCCCTCTCGCTGCGTGTGCCGCCTGCCCCCGGCACGCCCGTGACCGCGTCGGTTTCGAGAGGCGGGGGCGGGCAGCCGCAACTGCGGGAAACACTTACCCTGAAGAGCGGGGTGGACGCGAATGGCGCCGCCGCAGCCGTCTCGATTGTCGAACGGGAAGACTTCGCCAGCCTAAGCCTGGGCCGCCGTATCCGCACGTGGTTCCGCTTCGTGCATACCGGTGAGTATTACGGGGTAGCCGGGCAGACGATTGCCGGTATCGCCTCGGCCGCCGGCGTTCTGCTTGTCTACACGGGATTCGCTCTGGCGATCCGTCGCTTTCTCGCCTGGAACCGGCGGCGTCGCACGCAGCCGGTGGAAGTGAGAGCGAAGGCGGCCTGATGCCGTCAGCTTCAAAATGAAAATACCCGGCCATGAGCCGGGTAATTCTAATAAGTGGCGTCCCCAGCGGGATTCGAACCCGCGTTATCGCCGTGAAAGGGCGGTGTCCTAGGCCGGGCTAGACGATGGGGACGAGCCAGGAGCGGCGATTCGGATCCAGCCGCAACCTCCAGTATACAGACGCCGGACCATCCGCCGCAATCGGAAAATTCCAGGTTTCCCGTACCTAGATCGTCTTGAGGTAGGCGATCAGGTTGTCCATCTCTTCCGCGGAGAGCAGATCCTCGTAACCCGGCATTCCGTTGCCGCCTGCCTTGATCACCGCCCGGACGCTCTCCTCGTTCACGGCGTGGCCGTTCTTCATCTTCGCCTTGTGGAAGAGGCCTTTCAGCGAGGGGCCCATCTTCTCTTCATCCGTATCGACATTGTGGCAAATGGCGCACTGTTCGAATACGGTCTTCCCCTTGGCTGCGTCGCCCTTGCCGCCTTGCGCGGCGGCAACTTGAGAGGCGGCCCCTTGCGCCGCATGCACCACGGCGGTGGGTTCAGGCGCATCTGCGGCCGGCGACGGCGCGGTGGCCGCCTGGCTCGTCTCCACAGATTGGGCGGGAGCCCGCTCGACCGGAGTCTGGCTGGTGCAAGAGATCATCCAGGCGGCGCACGCCAGCGTCGCCAAAGGCAGCATTAAGTTCGTTCGCATCATATTTCACAGCACTCGCACGAAAGTTCCATCGTGGAGAACGATCTTTCCGCGCAATCGTTTCCGTACAATTGTCGCATGAAGCCCCTGGTGGTGGTTTTGGCGAAAGACCCTGTCGCCGGCAGAGTCAAGACTCGTCTAGGCGCGACCATCGGCGATGCAATCGCAGCGGAAATCTATCGGGCGATGGTGACCGACCTCCTGGAAATGTGGATGCAGCGGGCATGGCCGTGGGATCTCGAAATTCACTTGGACCGCCCAAGCAGCTTCTACGCGCGCTTCCCGTTCGCGCGGGCGCTCCAAGTGGGCGCGGACCTGGGAGAGAAGCTTTACCACTCCCTTTCCAATGGGCTGGCGCGGGGTGCAAGCGCGGTGACCGTCATCGGAAGCGATGCCCCGGCATTGCGCCCGGAATGGCTGGCCGGGTTACACGAGTGCAAGGCCGATGTGGCGCTCGGCCCCACGGACGACGGAGGATACTGGGGAATTCAGGCCGTCAGAACTTCGCCGAGGATGTTTGAGAACGTGCGCTGGTCCACGAATACCGCGCTGGCGGACACCGTGAGTGCGGCGCGATCCGCGGGTTTGAGCACCGCGCTTGGACCCGAAGGCTGGGACGTCGATACCGAAGCGGATCTCGATCGCCTCATCGATTCCGGCTGCGCCGGACCTCGAACGGCGGCGATTCTCAGCGAATGGCGGCAACGCGCGGGAAAGCACCCAGGCCAGTGATTCCGGTCAGCGCCGCCGCCCTTCCCCGGTTCGCCTACTCTTTCATTTTCTGCAGGTACTCGTAACTTGCCTTCAACGCGGCGAGAGGATCCGCCGCTTGGTCCTGCTCCACGAAGCAATACGCCACCCCGATGCCCTTCGCGGCTTTCAGGACGGCCGCAAAATCGATCACTCCCGCGCCGACCGGCTGAAAACTCTCCGGCGGGACATTCTCCGCGCGCATCTCCGGCGTGTTGGCGCGCATATCCTTGAGGTGCAGCAGTTTGATGTGCTTCGGGTACTTGCGGATGAGCGCCGCCGGGTCTCCGCCTGCCACCTTTACCCAGAAAACGTCAAGCTCGATGAAAGCCTTTTCCGGATCCATGTTCTGCAGCAGAATCTCGAAACCGGTGAAATTTCCATACTTCGTAAACTCGAAAGCGTGGTTGTGATAGCCCACCTTTAGGCCCATCTTGGCGGCCTGTTCCCCGGCTTTGTTCAACTGGTCCGCCAAGCGAAGGAACATGTTCATCGTGCCACGGTCTTTCGGATTGATGTAGGGGATAGTGAAGTAATCAATCCCCGCCTTCTTGGCCTCCGCGAGTGCCGCTTGCAAGTTGTAGCCGGCGCGTGGAGGCTTGCCGCCATAGTTCTCCCATTGCCCCGTCAAGCAGGCATATTCAAAATGAGCGGAGGGCGTGGCGAGATTGTACTTTTTGCACAACGGGATGAGCGTCGGCATATCCGCTCGCCCCATCTCCACGGCCTTGTAGCCGATGTCCGCGATCGCTTTGATCGTTTCCTCGGCCTTCTCTGGAATCAGGTTCCGGACGGTGTAGAGTTGCGCGCCCAGCACATCGGGCACGGGCGCCTTGGGAACGGTGACTTCAGCCACCTTTGTTTCGGGAGCGCAGCCCGCGAGGGGCAGCAGCGCGGCGGCGGAAGCCAGGAGGCTTCGCCGGGTCGTCGCGAAAGTCCGCATGGTAGATCCTCCATCGGCAGAAATCTCTGTGTACCGGCATTATGTAACAACGCCGCGCAAATTTCATCCCTATTCGGATAGTAAACTCCGCAATACGCGCCCTGCGCGGCGGAAGCGCGCTAGCGCGCCGCTGGGGAACCCGCAAAGTGGGCAAGCAGCCGCTTGGCCACCGCGCGCCCGGCCACCTGCATCAGATCGCTTTCCGTGGCGTTTCGCACCCGTTCCACGCTGCCATAGTGGGCTAGCAGCTTGGCCGCCGTCTTTGCGCCGATGCCCGGAATCTCGCTGAGCTCTGTCGTGAGCCTCGCATTCTGCCGCCGCGTCCGGTGGAAGGTGACCGCGAACCGGTGCGCTTCGTCGCGGACGGTCTGCACGAGGTGCAGCACCGGGTGGAACCGATCAAGATGGACGGGTTCCGATTCCTGCCCGAGCACGTAGATAATCTCTTCCCGTTTGGCGATGGAAGCCAGCGGCTGGTTGATAATACCCAACCTTTCGAGAGCATCGGCGGCGGCGTGCAACTGCCCCAACCCGCCGTCGATCAGAATCAGCCCCGGCAGCGGCTTCCCTTCTTCCAGCAGGCGGCGGTAGCGGCGTGTCACCACCTCGTGCATGCTGGCGAAATCGTCGTTTCCGGCCACGGTTTGGATGATGAATTTCCGGTAGTCCGCCTTCTTCATCCGGCCGTCTTCCCACACCACCATGCTGGCCACTTTGTCCGTGCCCTGGATGTGCGAGATGTCGAAGCACTCGATGCGATTCGGAGCTTCATCGAGGTTAAGGGTGTCGCGGAGCGCGTCTTTCATGACCGCTGCCGAGGGCTTGCGGACCCGGAAGCGTGCGTCGAAGCTATGCTTCGCGTTGGTGGCGGCCAGCTCCACCATGGCCCGCTTCTGTCCCCGCTGCGGCGTGTGGATTTCCACTTTCGCGCCGCGCTTCTCGTTCAGAAAATGCTCCAGCGCTTCGCGATCCTCGAAATCCACCGGCACGTGAATGATGTTGGGGATGAACTGCTGGTCCAGATAGAACTGCTTCAGCAGGGCGGAGAAAAACTCCGGTTCGTCGAAGGAGTCCCGGTCTTCCCAAAAGTATTCGTGCCGGTCCACGATGCGCCCGTTGCGGAGGTGGAAGAGGTTCACCGCCACGAGGGGCGGCTCGGCATAACAGGCGAAAATATCGATATTCTCGCCGGTCGCCGCAGCCATCTTCTGCTTCTGCTCCATCTCCTCCACGGTGCCGATCACGTCCC
>JADYZL010000538.1 GCA_020853155.1 Bryobacterales bacterium | reverse complement strand
CGCGTCACGAACGGAAGTTGAGCGTCAGCCGCGCGAAAGATGATGGCGTTTCGTGAAGCCCCGAAGCAGGCCTTACACCCGAAGTGCCGTTCGATTTCGCGCTGGCGCGCTCGCATTTCGATGAACTCGATGCGGAGCGGCGCGAAATCGCTGCGGCCGGTCCCCACTCGCACGATCGAAAGCAAGTAGGCATAGGCACAGTCGATCAACATCGGAGGTTCCGGTTCTTTAGAGAGCACCCAGCGGAACTGCAAGCTCCACTCATCCTGTTCCTTGCGATGCGACAACTCCTCTGGACAGGTAAGCGGCTTATACTTCGCAATCTGATTCACCGCCTCGCCGAAGCTCTCACAGGAGAGCGCCGCGAGCCCTGTCGGCGAAAACCGCTCAATTCGGGTCTCGGTTCCAAGCAGACAACCGGCAGCCGCATCCTTCGCGATCTCGCCGATCGCACGCCACATCGCGAAGAGTTCATCCGTGTTGAGGACGACTCTCGGCTGCTCCAATAGCTCTTCAGAGAGCCGCGCCCTGCGGAGCACGGTCGTTGGATCGAGTCCCAAGCTTTCCAATTTAGAGAAGATTCTGCCGGAGTAGCGGAAATGCTTGGCCATTGCGTTGTACCGATGGATGGAATCGACATCCACTGCGTCCAGTGTAGGTCTTCAGCCGGGCGTGGCAATGTGCAGAACGCGCCAATTGCCGTGCAGAAAGCGTCAACGAGGCTTTCCCCTCCCATCGCGTCCTTGTTGCGATCAGGCCGGCAGGGGACGGGCGGGCTCCACCGCCTGCGGCCGCAACGCAGTGGAGACCCGGCAGGCGAGCAAAATGTGTCCCGCCTGGCCGCAGCCATGAGGCTCACGGCGCCGCCGCGCCACGCAACGCTAGACCTCTCAAACCGCCCATATCTCAGCCAGCGCAAGTACGTTGTTACTTGCTTGAAAAGGCTTCGCTCATGGAACGAAGCACACAGAAGGCGGTCCGGCATGATAGTTATCGGATAAGGGAACGCGAATGCCATCCAAGACGCTTCGACTGAACATGCCGCAATGGCAAGGAGGAACTGAACCCGCTTACCGTTTTGGCGCCGAACTGCTGCGCTGGCTGGCTCCCCCGCACGACGGGCCGGAAGAAACGGTGGGGGTTCCCGCGGCCAACGAACAGCCGCTGGCAATCGAACAGGGCATCCAGGGCCGAACGGCCCTGCTGTCGCAAGCCCGCGCAGCGCGCGCAGCCATTGAACGGCGCCAACCCAGCCGCATCGTCACGTTGGGCGGCGATTGCCTTATCGACCTGGCCCCGATGGCCTACCTGAATCGCCTGTACGATGGCAAGCTCGGAGTGCTGTGGGTCGATGCCCACCCCGACGTCATGAGTGCCGCCGAGTTCTCGCACGCCCATGCTCATGTGCTGGGCATGCTGCTGGGGCGCGGCGATGAAGCATTCACGGCCGAGGTCGATCCCAAGCTCGATCCCGCGCGCGTAATGATCGCCGGCATGAGCGCCTGGAGTGATGCCGAAGGGCGCATCCTTCAGCAACTGGGCATCCGCCATACGCCGGCTGCCGATATTGCCGACAGCAGCCAGCCGATTCTGGATTGGATCAAGGCCGAAGGCATCATCCACTTGGCCGTGCATTGGGACCTGGACGTGCTCGATGCGGCGTACTTCTCACCCCTCCTATTCAACAAGCCAGATCAGCCGGAAGGCGCGTTTGATGGCATCGTGCAGGGCGCCATGCGGCTGGGACAGGTCGTTCGGCTATTGCAGGACGTGAGCAGCGCCACTGACATGGCCGGGCTGGCAATCGCGGAATTCCTGCCCTGGGACATGCTGCGTCTCAAGAATGCGCTCGCCAGCCTGTCCATCATGCAGCGCTGATGGTTCGCGTAAGGTGCGCGGCGCCGGCTTAAGGCGATCCACCATTCCAGGTCTTTCGCGGGCCTCAACAACAGCCATTCCCAGATCCCCACGCTAAAGAATTCGCTTCGCGCTCGGGAAGCCTATCGTGGCAAGAACGGCTTCCGTCAGAGAAAGGAGCGATGAGCAGATTCAGAAGCTGGGGAAGCAAGTCGCCAGCACCGGATTCGTCCGCGTCTCGAATACGCCGCGCCCGCTACGCTCGGCTTGATACCATCGTTCACGAACGGGCAGGATTTGAACGAACGCGATCGCGGAGGAGAACATGCTTTTGAATCGACGGGGCCTTGGGAAATTGGCGCTGGGTGCGGGGGCGGTTCAGCCGCTGATTGGAGCGCCACTCAACTCGCGCTTCGGCGGTGTGCAGGTCGGGGTAATCACGTATAGCTTTCGGGCTTTGCCAAGCGATGCGCACCAGGTGCTCAACTATTGCCGGGAATGTGCGATCAGCGCCGTCGAATTGATGAGCAACGTCGCCGAGAGCTATGCGGGTGCGCCGAAATTCGACCGGCCGGCGTCGGGTGCAGGGCGGGCAGAGCGCACGCCCGAGCAGGAGGCGGCCATGCGGAAGCTTGCCGAAGAGACGAGGGCGTGGCGGCTTTCGGCCCGCATGGATAAGTACAAGGAGTTCCGCCGGCTATATAACGACGCCGGAGTCACGATTTACGCATTCAAGCTGCCGCCATCGATGAACATGTCCGACGCCGAGTACGATTACATCTGGAACGTGGCCGAAACGCTTGGGGCCAATCACGTCACCATGGAATTGCCGACGAACGATGCGCACCTGGCGCGCGTGGCCGAATACGCCGCGAAACGAAAACTCCGGATTGCGTTCCACACGCACGGGCAGGGCGGGGAATCCGGCTTCGAGCGGGCGCTTTCCGCATCGCCCTACACAGCGCTCAACTTCGATGTTGGCCACTTCTACGGCGTCACCGGGAAATCGCCCGTTCCCGTGATGGTGAAGTACCACGACCGGATCGCAAGCCTCCATCTCAAGGACCGGAAAGCGCCCGCCCATCCCGCGGCGAACCCGAGTTCAAGCGGCGGCGGCGCGAATATGCCTTGGGGCGAGGGGGGAACGCCGCTCAAAGAGATTCTGCAGACCATGAAGCGCAACAAGTATGCGTTCCCCGCCAGCATCGAGTACGAATACCAGACTCCGGCGGGTTCCGACGTCCTTGCGGAGATCAGAAAGTGCGTCCAGTTCTGTAAGAACGCTTTGGCGTGAGAGGGGCGGCAATGCGGCTTATCGTGCTTTTGCTGGTCACGTTAAGCTTGGCCGGCGAGGTGGTTCTCGGGCCGCAGAACCGCTTTGCCTTAGAGCGAAGCCAGGATCGTTTTGGCGCCCGTTCCCACGGAATTGTTGAATTCTTCGGTCCGAACCAAACGAAGTTTAGTCCGCTGCCGCAAAGCACCGCGAAGGATTACATCCGGCTTCGATCCGAAGACCTGCGAGTCAACCCGTTCGTGCTCGAACAATACGAACGGGAGGAGGTCATCGGGCCTCACCAGGTTGAGGCTGGGCGAGTCTGGTTTGGCAAACAGTTCTATGACAGCGAAGAGATGAGGGGCGTCGGCGGTTTCGGTTATTTCGATACGTCCAATCGCAAGTACACGCTCTTTTCTCCTCCGGAAATCGCGCGCTAAAATTCGGTGACAGGCTTCTACGCTTTCACCCATTCCAACACTGATTCTAAACGCGTTATTTCGCTTTTGGCCCAAACCGATCTCGATTCCACGGCCCTCGCTGCCCGAATAGACGCCGTTGGCGGGAAGCGTTCGGCTCATCGTAGTGAGGTCGCTTTAACCCCGGGCGCACGAACAGCCCCACTCCTGTGCGAAGCCCGCTGGTCACCACGCTCCCGATCGGGGCGCAGCTATGCAAAACTCGCACACGGCGGCCAAGGAGCTCCGGCCAAGGGGGCGGCAGCCAAACCCTCCTCAAACTCGCGCTCCGCCGGAACCAGAATTCGCACAGCCACTGCTTCAAACTTGCAGCCGCCGGCAACCTCGATCACCAATCACAAGAAAAAATCGGCCATCCAAACAAAATCGATCAACCCCAATCCCAGCAATCGCTTAGAGCATCCAACACCCGAATCTACCCTTCCAGCGCCACCGCCGGCGAACGAATCCACCCACCCCGCCGCTATCCTCAAACGGACGCACAAATAGGCTCATCCCCGGTCCGAGGCTCCCCGCCCATTCAAAACCCAAGCCGAACGATCCGCAGCACCCGCACGTCTGCATCGCCGCCAAGAGCCCAAAGGGCGCCATAAGCCAGCCGGGTGTGGGAACATCCGGCATCGAACGCCCAAACCAAACCGTCTCGCGCCAGCGAGTCCATGAAGCGACCGCCCATTTGCGGGCGCGACTCCGGCGCGGCCACGCCCATCGCATCCCCAACCGCCACCCAGTGCCCCCACTCCTTGGCTTCGTTCCGCAAAACGGGTGTATTCCGGCAATCCGCGAATCCTCGGGGCGAGGCGGCCGGCGTTGCGTATCCGTACGATGTCCCTCACCCCACGCTACAGGACCGGCCCCGGCGATTCTGCGATGCAAAGCACCCGCCCCCGCCGCGCGATCACCAATCACTCAAAAATGCTTCGCTCCCGCAACCGCCCTGGATTCCGTGTGTTACGCCACCTCCACCCAGGAACGGCTTGCGCCACGGTTCGGTTCCCCACACGCGATCACCATAATCGTTCTGCGGGGGAGATCTCTGTCTCCCCGCTCCAAGCTGCCAAGCGCATCGCAACGCTCTTCGACAACCGAATCGCCCCCACGCCCCATTCGCCCTCGGGCTGGTTCGAACACCCAGCCCGAGCGTTCCTCACTGCTCCAGGAACTTTCTCAGCCCCCGTCCATCGACAAGGAACTTTCGTCCGGATCGGACCCGGAGAATCCGGAAAATCCGGACAAAACTCTTCCAGGCCTAACTCTTTTCATTCAAATCCCTTAGGGAGGAAAGGAGGCGTTTGAGATGGGTCGTGTTTTTTTCACGGACCAGACAAACCTTTCCCGTCGGCCGCTCGTTCGCCGGAGCATGTTTCTCGATTGTGTGGATATTCTGGGCCGGGCCTTCCTAAGCAAAGTCGAAAGTCCTCCCGAGTTTCCTGTCCGCGGAATGCGTTCGCATGGGAAGCGATGCGTCCTTCACAGCCCAGCCGGGATGCACGGGCGTCTTTCTGGTCTGGACCGGCGTTTCCATTTCCCTCTTCCCACGGATGCCTCCACTGCAGCCCTCCGCCCTTCCAAACTCCGGACATCCTGTTCCCTTTCACCAGCAGTTCACAAAGCGGCAAGTTCAACCCTGAACATCGTTTCTGACAGTCTCCAGATCCCGGCGAGACTGTAAGATTTGTAAGATTCCATTCTGCCCCGTCCATCACAGTCCGCGGTATCGTTGGCTTCGTTTCGCGAAATCCCGTCTCGACAGCCGTCAGCATCCCGTGCTCGCTTGCATCGTCCGCGATCGGCATTCTCGAGGGCCCTCACAAGACCAAGGCAACCGAAGGATGGGCTTGAGAGGTGGCCCGGCGGGAGCATTCCTGATGCACGAATAGTTTTAGTAGGCTAATAGCTGCGGAGGACGAAATGGCACTTTATCGGGTACCCACACGGCGGGGGTTCTTGCGGCGATCCATCGGGACGGCCGCAACCATGGCTGGTTTCGCGGCGCTGGCTTCACGAGGCCAAGCGCAAACGGCGCGCGCTCGCTGGGCCATCCTTTCCGATATCCATATCCCCACGGACGCGCAGAATGAATATCGTGGTTTCCGGCCCTATGAGAACCTCAAGCGAATTGCCCCGATTATCGCCGAAGCGGGAGTGGACGGCGCAATCGTGAACGGGGACATCGCGCGGCTCGAAGGGCTGCCGGGCGATTATGCGAATATGAAAGAATTGCTCGCTCCGGTGTTTGGAAAAATGCCCGTCGCGATGGCTCTGGGCAATCATGACCATCGAAAGAATTTCGCCGCGACCTTCGCCGAATCTCCGGGTGAAGAACAGGCGATCCGGGACAAGCACGTTATCGTGACACAGGCTGGTCCCTTGAAGATGGTGATTCTCGATTCGATGCTGCAAACGAATCTCGTTGCGGGATTGCTGGGGAAAGAGCAGCGAGTCTGGCTGGAGCAGTACCTTCCGTCGGCTGGGAACACCCCGATCCTTGTCTTCATGCACCACACCCCGGGAGATCGCGACGGAGACCTGCTCGACACGGATCGGCTTCTTAGCATTCTTACCGTGAATCGAAATGTGAAAGCGCTGATCTACGGCCACTCACACAGCTACTCATACGACCAGGTGAAAGGAATGCATCTGATCAATGTGCCGGCGATTGGCTACAATTTCAACGACGCGGAGCCGGTCGGCTGGGTACACGCGGAATTTGGTGCGGATGGCGCGGATTTCCGCTTGAATGCGTTTGGAGGCAACCGGGCGAGTGACGGTAAAGTGACGTCCCTCCAGTGGCGAAGCTAACCTAACGCTTTCGTTTCTGGGGCGCCGGAGTTTTGGCAGCCGTTTTCCTGGCGGCCTTCTTTGAGGGGGTCGGCTTCGTCGCGGCCTTCACGGCCTTGGTCGCAGGCTTGGACCCTTTCTGTGCCGCCTTTTTGGACGGGGGGGCTGGTGGTCTCGCGGCTGCACCTCGCGGTGCGGCAGGCTGCCTGGACCCGCGCTTTCGACTCGGCGTCTTCTTCGCCGAAGTCTTTGGAGCGGGCTTCGCAACGGTGGCGGTTTGCCGAGTCTTGCTCGCGGAGACTTTGGTTGCCCTGTCTTTCTGTGAGGTTGCGGACGTTTTCGTCACGAGTTTGGCCGCAGGCTTAGAAGAAGAGGAGGACTTCGGCGACACCTTCACGACCGGTTTGGAGAGACTCGTCGAACGGGAAACCGTCTGCTTGACAGCAACTTTACCGGAAGCCTTGCTCTTGCTTTGCGAGGAGTTCTCCCGAGGCGCCAGTTCCTTTCCCGGTGATTTTCGGACGGGGACTGGATTCGCCGGAGATGCTCCCTGGCTGGCAGGGGGTGTTGGCGTCCGCGTGGGTGTACCGGCGGAGGTCGGCGCTGTCGGCTTGGTGCTTGCCTTCTTCAAATCCGCGCTCGACGGTGCGCGAACCACGGAAGTGGATCGGCTCGACTTCGAAGTGGGCGTCTCCGGGCGGTTCTCGCGATCCCGCGGGGCAAGAGGCGCTTGTGCTTTTCCACTGGCTGGTTTCGGGACTACAGCCTCTCCCGCAAACGATTGGATCGGCCGGGCGGTGGTGGGGCTCACTTCACGAGATTCATTCCGAATCGGAGGTTCGATTACAGAATCGTCGGGCTCGTATTCCTCGCCAAGTTCCAAGATATCGGACTCAATTTCGATATCGCTGGCATCGGTATAACCGAATTCATCCCAGTCGGACTCGAGGGCCAGCGTACGGTAACGGAACATTGCCGAGGTCTCCTGTTTTGTTCGCCGTCACCAAATAGCATAACGCAGTCGTAACAAAATAAAGAGGTTTTTCTGTGAGTGGTGACGG
>JADYZL010000537.1 GCA_020853155.1 Bryobacterales bacterium | reverse complement strand
ATCACGCGTTCATCGGCCCGCGTCAGCCCGTATTCGGGAAGCAGCGTGATGGCTTCGAACAACACGGAGCCCATCTCGTCATAGAGCCAGGAGGAGGGGACTTCCCGAAGCCCCGGCTGCGTAAGGCTTTCGATCACCCGGCGGCCAAGCGCGGTCGCGCTCTTTCCGGCAAGCGCGGGCGCTCCCTCCAGCACCGTTTCACACGTGGCTGGAAACGCAACGGAACCCGGTAAAGGCATAGCGGTAGTCTCCTCGAAACCAGTTGCGGAACGATCGCCGCAGCAGCGGCAGCGCCGTTCGCGGCGACGCCCCTTTCAACACCCAGTGTTTGCCGTCAAAGAAATTCGCGGAGTATCCGGGATAGAAGGGCGCGGGCGCGAAGCCATCGAAACGATCGAACACCGTGGACGTCCATTCCCACCCGTTCCCCACGAGCTGCGCCACCCCGAAGGCGCTGTCTCCCGCTGGGTTCGCGTCCACGGGGCTTGGGTTCCAGCGGTAGAAATCGAAGTTGCCGCGAGTGGGCGACGGCGCTTCGTCACCCCACGGATAGGCCCGTTCCTCCCCGTCTGGAGTGCCGAAAGCCGCGCGATGAAACTGTTCTTCCGTCGGAAGCCGGTAGCCGTGATGCGCCGCGTAAGCCGCGGCTTCGAAATGGGTGGCCCAGACCGGCCAATCGAGCGGCAGCGGAATCTCGGAAAACATCCGGCGCAGGAACCAGCCGCCGTCGCGCCGCACCCAGAAGTGCGGCGGCGCGGCGCCCTCTTCCACGAAGCGCAGATAGTCCCCGTTCGTTACCTTGTGCTTCTGGATCGAGAAGGGCGCCACGGCCCGCGTGCGGAGGGGGAACTCGTTATCCCAGCCGAAGTTCCCCGGCTGCTGGCCCAGGGTCACCACGCCACCCTGTACCGGAAGGAACTCATTGGGCGACGCGCGGCCGCTGGTCTCCGCCCGCTCGTCCTCGCCGAGCTTGAAGCGCGGCTCCAGATTGTGGAGCAGGTAGGCCAGTGTCTCAAGGTGCATCAGGCGGTGCTCGATGGCCACATGGACGCGTTCGCTGTCGAGGTCCGCGAAGGCCTCGTCGATGCGCCGCCGCGTTTCTGCGCAGTAGCCGCGCACGTCCGCTTCAGCGGGCCAATCCTCGGCTTGGTCACTGGGCAGATGCCCACTGTCTGGGTCGATCCCAAAGGCGAAGAGCTTGTCCCACTCCGCCCGGAATGGCGCCAGGTGGAGCGTCTTGATGCCTAGCAGGTTCCAATCGAACGCCTCCAGATGGCCCAGATAGAAGATGAACCGGTGACGCTCGGGAACCCCGCGTTCATAGATCGCCCCAGGCCGCAGGATCTGAAAGAGCGCATCTGATTGTTCGCGGGCGTGAGTCAGTTGCTCGCGGAGGCGGGCGCCGGCGAGGGTCAGTGTCGAAATGGCGGAGGAAGGCATGGCTATTCGGATGAGGTTCTCGGGAATCGATCCGTTTCATCGCAGCGAAAAAGACGAGGACGCCGCTTCGCTCCAACCCCGCCTCCGCCTCGATTCCGGTTCAAGCCGGTTTGCCGCGAGCCACGGGCTTTGCTATCTATACAGAGTGCGCCATCGCCGCCGGGTACCGGGCGCGCCATTCTGCCGGAGTGTCCGATTTTCGGGCTCTTCGCGCCCACCCGTGCATCCAACCTGGAAGAAGGATTCGATCTGACCATGCCTACTGCCGCCCATTCTGCCGCGCCCCGGAGAGTCCGCCGCCCATTCTGTTTCGGCGCGCCGGAGTTCGCTCTCCTGGCGCTCGCCGCCGTGCTGCTTGCGTTCACCGGATGCCAGAAAGCGCAAGATCCCATTGCCGGTCTCTGGCAGGCGCAGATCCTCGCGGAGCACGGGCCGGACATTGCGTTTCAGATCGATGTGACGCGCAGCGGAGACCAGGTGACAGGCGCGCTCGTCAATGGGCCGGACCGCGAAGAGGCCAGCTCGGGCAGCTTTGACGGCAAGACTCTCACGCTGAAGTTCAATATCTACGGTGCGGAGCTGAAGGCCGATCTAGCCGATGGCAAACTCACCGGCGAGTTCATCCGCCAGCGCGCCAATTCCCAATCCGCGCGTAAGTTCTCGGCCACCCGCAACGTTCCCTCGTATCCGACGACGGCCACCGGGCCGGACATCACGGGCGATTGGATCCTCGACGTGGGCGAAGGGGACAACCATCGGGTGTGGAGCGCTTCCTTCAAACAGGAGGGCGAGAAGCTGACCGGCACCGTGATCCCCGTCAGCGGGGATTGGGGAGCCATCACCGGCTACATCCGCAACGGCGAGTTCTACCTGAGCCGCTTCGACGGCATCCGGGCGTTGCTGCTGACCGGCAAGCTCGACGCGAATGGCGTCATCGAGGGCATGGCGGGAGGACGAAAAGTGATCGGGCGGCGCGCCGGCGCGGCCAGCGCGCAAGGTCCGCAGCCGCCGGACCCCGGCACGTACACGAAGATGAAGAACCCCGCCGAGCCGTTCCGCTTCGAGGGAATCGATCTCGATGGTAAGCCGGTGAAATCGAGCGACCCGCGCTTTCAGGGCAAGGTGCTGGTCGTGACGATCACGGGGACCTGGTGCCCGAACTGTCATGACGAAGCGCCGGTTCTGGTGAGTCTTTACAACAAGTACAAGAGCCAGGGGCTCGAAGTGGTGGCGCTCGCTTACGAGGCATCGGGCAGCCAGGCGCAAGACCTGGAGAAGCTACGGTTGTACCGCGAGCAGTACGGAATCGATTTCCTGCTGCTGCTCGCTGGCGCCACGGCCCAGGGCGAGATCGAGCGCACCCTGCCGCAGCTTGAGAACTTCGGCGCCTACCCCACGACGATCTATGTGGGCCGCGATGGCAAGGTGCAGTACATCCATGCGGGCTTTGAGAGCAAGGCGACCGGCGAGCGCCACCAGAGGCTCGTTGGGGAAATGGACCACCGTATCCAGACGATGCTCGCCGAAGGTAAGCGCTCAACCCGGCCGTGGCCGGTTATCTCGATGACGAGTTCCTCGAAAGGATAGCGTAGATCGCAAGGGCGGCGACGCCAGTAATGGCAAGCGTCTTCAGCCAGAACCCGCGGTCCCCCCAGCAGCATGCGCCGCCGCAGTGCGATTCCGGGAGCAGATCGTCGTCGGTGGGCTCGGTATACCCGCCCTCGCCTTCCCAGCGCGAGATCGATTTGTCGTACAAGTCGGCCATGAAGATACGTCCCTTCTCTCGTTGAGGATCTGAGGCGGCCCGCCGCCAAAGGGTTTCGATTTCGCGGGCCGGCTGGTTGAAAGCAACCCATCCCCGCGCATGCGGTGAGTCCAGAGCCTACCCTTGTTTTACCATGCCTCGGCGCGGGGCCTCCGGTCTGGCTGGGCAGGCAGTTGGCGAGGGCATCCGAACGCGCGGCGGGGAACAATTTCCCGCGCCGGCCGTATTGTTAGTGCAGGGAATCTTATAGGAGGCCCGATGTTCACGTTCCTGCTCTGGTGTCTGCTGTTCGTGATTTCATGGCCGCTCGCTCTGCTCGCGCTGGTTGCCTACCCCCTGGTGTGGCTCGTCCTGCTTCCCTTCCGGATTGTCGGGATCGCGGTGGGCGGCGCGTTGCAACTGGTTTGGACCGTCGTGACGCTGCCCGCCCGTGTCCTGACCGGACTCCGGTAAACCGGCGGTTCGCCACCCCTTGCCGCAGCATGGGAATTGCCAGGCAACGCCGCCCCTCCTCTGCCCCAAGCCGCCCTCCGCCATCCTCTCTGTAGACCAAAAATGAAAATTTGATGAAATTTCGGAATTTCGGGTTTCAATCTAACCTCGCGGTGTATACTTGCGCTATTATAAAAGACAGATATGTCCGAGATCAGTTCAGATCAAAACGCCCCACCCCCAGTGGAAGCGACTCCCCCGGCTCCGCCGGGACCGGACCCCAGCGTGATCTGCACCCTGAGTGACGGCACTCTCGTGAAGCAGCGGCTTCCCCGGATGCGCGCGTGCAACCAGAGAGACGCGAAAGGGAAGATCTGCGCTGGGCATCTCAAGCGATGGTTCCGCTCCGGCCCCGAAGTGGCGGAGCGAGTGGGCGCGAACGCGGAGATCTACCGCTGCGAAAGGTGCCAAACGCTCTATCTGCCGCATCCGGACGATCCGCGAACCGGGACGCTCTCGTACTAATCGAATCATTCCCGGCGGCGAGGGAATCTCCGGCCGGGGCCAATCGGGAGAGGTGCGCCTTACCGGCGCAAACAGGACCGCTGCGTCCGATGTTTGACATTACAGCACTAGTTTGACATCACGGCGCCAGGCAATCCGCGTAAGGGCGAATGGCGTCTGCGGGCGGAAGGAGCAAGGAACAACATGATCGAACAGAAGATTCTGAAATTACGGGAGAACCGGGAGAAAGCCAAGCTTGGCGGCGGCCAGGCCAGGATCGACGCCCAGCACGCCAAGGGCAAGTACACCGCCCGCGAGCGCGTGGACATGCTGCTCGACGAGGGGAGCTTCGAAGAGTTCGACATGTTCGTCAAGCACCGTTGCCACGATTTCGGCCTCGAAGAGACCCGGATCGCCGGCGATGGCGTGGTTTGCGGCTTCGGTACAGTGAACAGCCGGCAGGTGTTCGTTTTCTCCCAAGACTTCACTGTGTTCGGGGGCTCGCTCTCGGAGACCTTCGCGAAGAAGATTTGCAAGGTGATGGATGCCGCGATCAAGGTGGGCGCGCCGTTCGTGGGTCTCAACGATTCCGGCGGCGCGCGTATCCAGGAGGGAGTTCTCTCGCTCGCGGGTTACGCGGACATTTTCCTTCGCAACACCCTCGCCTCCGGTGTGATCCCGCAGATTTCCGCCATCCTCGGCCCCTGTGCGGGCGGCGCCGTATACTCGCCGGCGATCACCGATTTCACCATCATGAACAAGGGCTCTTACATGTTTATTACGGGTCCCAAAGTGGTGAAGTCCGTCACGGGCGAGGATATCGACACGGAGAATCTCGGCGGTGCGATGATCCACGCGGCGAAGAGCGGCGCCTGCCACCTGGTGACCGAAACCGAGGAAGAATCCATCGAGTTGATCAAGGTGCTGCTAAGCTATCTGCCGCAGAACAACCTGGGCGAGCCACCCTACTACCCGACGAACGACCCGATCAGCCGCGCCGAGGCCGATCTTAATACGATCATTCCCAACGACGCCAACAAGCCTTACGACATGAAGGATGTCATAGGCCTCGTGGTGGACGATAAGAACTTCCTGGAAGTGCAGCGCTACTATGCGCCGAACATCCTCACGGCGTTCGCGCGGCTGAATGGGAGATCGGTTGGCATCGTGGCCAATCAGCCCAAGTACCTCGCGGGCGTGCTCGATATCAACGCCTCCCGCAAGGCGGCCCGCTTCGTGCGATTCTGCGACGCCTTCAACATTCCGCTCGTCACTTTCGTCGATGTTCCGGGCTTCCTGCCCGGATCGGCGCAAGAGCATGGCGGCATCATCCCGCATGGCGCCAAATTGCTCTATGCCTATGCCGAAGCCACGGTGCCCAAGGTGACCGTGATCACACGCAAAGCATACGGCGGCGCCTACTGCGTGATGGCCTCAAAACACTTGCGCGCGGATGCGAACTATGCGTGGCCTCAAGCCGAGATTGCCGTGATGGGCGCGGGTGGCGCGGCGGAGATCATCTACGGCAAACAGATCAAGGAAGCGGCGGACCCGTCCGCCAAGCTGGCCGAACTCACGAAGCAATACGAAGACCAGTTCATGAACCCATATCTGGCCGCCGAGCTTGGCTACCTGGACGACGTGATCGAACCGGACAAGACGCGATTCCGGCTGATCCGCGCCCTGGAGATGCTGAGCACAAAGCGCGACATGAATCCGCCCAAGAAGCACGGGAACATCCCGCTCTAGGAGACTGAGATGCGAACGAGAATCCAAACACTCCTTGCACTGCTCCTCTGTACGGCGGCGATTGCAATGGCGCAGGCCAACGCGCCCGTTCCCGTACACCCGCGAGCGGAAATCGAGATGGGGGGGCCAGTCGCTCTCGCCGTCATGCTGCTGGTGGTCGGGATGATCGCCGTGTTCTCCGGGCTCTTCGCGATCTATCTCTTTCTAATCTTTCTGCGAAAGCTCTCCGACAGGCGGACCGTGATGGTTTCCGCGGAGAACTCCGGCGATGCGGCGGAGAAAATGCCCGTCGAGGTTACCTCCGAAATGGCCAGCGCGATCGCCCTCGCCCTATACATGGACTTACGGACCTTCGATGAAGGCACGGCGGAGGAGATCACGATCCGAAAGATCACTCGCCCCTTCTCGCCCTGGTGGAACGCGGCCAAAACTCAAATCATTTTCGACAATGTGGAGATGTTCCGCAGAAAGTAGCTAGCCATGAACACATTCAAATACACCATTGGCGGAAACGCCTACGAAGTCACCATTGAGAGCTTCGAGGGGAACTCCGCGCGCGTCACCGTGAACGGGGTAACGCTTGACGTGGACGTTCATCGCGAGCGGAAGCAAACCACGCGGATCGAGCGGCCGAAGGTGGTGGCGGGGAGCGGCCCTCAACCCGCGCGCGTAAAGCCGGAAGGGAGCGCGGGCGACGTAAAATCGCCTCTGCCGGGCGTGATTCAAGCCGTGCATGTGAAGGAGGGCGACACGGTGAAAGCCGGCCAGTGCATGGCGATTCTCGAAGCCATGAAAATGGAGAACGAGATTGCGGCTCTTCTCGACGGCACCGTCGAGAAGGTACACATCTCACAGGGACAAAGCGTATTAGAAGGTGACATTCTTGTCACCATTAGAGGTTAAGCCATGGTGGAATTCCTACACACTTTCTATACCACCAGCGGCTTTGGCCAGGTGGCTATTGGCAACATCATCATGATGGTGGTGGGTTGCGCTTTCATTTATCTTGCGATCACCAAGGAGTATGAACCGCTGCTCCTGGTACCAATCGGCTTCGGCATGCTCGTGGGGAACATCCCCTTCATGGAAGGAATGGGCATCGGGTACCGCGAAGACCTCTCGGTGCTGAACATCCTCTACCACGGCGTGCGCTATGGGTGGTTCCCTCCGCTCGTCTTCCTGGGGATCGGGGCCATGACCGATTTCTCAACCTTGCTCTCCAATCCGAAGCTGCTCTTTCTGGGCGCGGCGGCCCAGCTCGGGATCTTCACCACATTGTTCGGTGCTATCTACCTCGGGTTTACGCCCGCGGAAGCGGGCGCAATTGGCATCATCGGCGGAGCGGACGGGCCTACAGCCATTTTCCTCTCCTCGAAGCTCGCTCCGGAATTGTTGGGAGCTATCGCTGTTTCGGCATATTCCTACATGGCGCTGGTCCCTGTGATCCAGCCGCCCATCATGAGGCTTCTGACAACCAGCAAGGAACGCCTTATTCGGATGAAGCCTCCGCGGCAGGTGACCAAGAGGGAGAAGATCCTTTTCCCAGTCGTCGGCTTTCTCGCCACTGCATTTATCGTTCCAAGTGCGCTGAACCTGCTCGGTATGCTCTTCTTCGGCAACCTGCTGAAAGAATCGGGCGTGACGGAGCGGTTGGCGAACACCGCGCGGAACGGTCTCATTGACACGGTAACGATCATCCTCGGCTTCATCGTTGGGGTCTCGACCGAGGCGCGGAGCTTCCTGACGCCGCAATCAATCAAGATCTTCGCGCTGGGTGCGGCGTCGTTCGCCGTGGCCACGGCTGGCGGAGTGCTCTTCGCGAAGGTCATGAACCTGTTCCTGAGCAAGGAAAACCGGGTGAATCCGCTAATCGGCGCGGCGGGCGTTTCCGCAGTGCCCGATTCGGCCAGAGTAGCTCACGTCGTTGGCCAGGAATATGACAAGACAAACTACCTGCTTATGCACGCCATGGGCCCGAACGTGGCGGGCGTGATCGGTTCGGCAATCGCCGCCGGTGTGTTGTGGAGCGCTCTCACGCAGTAGGCTCCATTCCGCCTGTCACTGGCGGGACAGTACTTTCTGCTCTGCTTCAAGCCATGCGGGCAGCGGAAATTCGGACAGCAGCGCGAGAGCCTCGCGCAGGATCTCGCGCTGCATATTCTGATTGCCCGGTTCGCCGAGGGGGAAGCCCAGCGGGCGATCGACGAACAGCACCCTGGGCGGATCTACCTTTCGCGTTACCTCTGGAAGCAGGGAGATCGAAACCGTGGGGATTCCGGACGCCTCGATGATGCTCTGGATCAATCCGACGGATTGATGGCACATCGGTCAAACGGGGGTCAACAGCACGGCATCCACTTCCCTCTCGAACAGAAGTCTTGCCACTGCGGGCGCGCTCTCCGCGATCAGCCGCTTCGGGGCGATGATCGAACCCATGAAGCTGTAATGGATGTTTGCGAGGCCGCCGATCTCCCCCTCCGTCCGCATTTCCCGCATGCGATCCAGCGGCAGCGCCAGGTTCTTGTCGGCTTCGATCCCGCTGTGGTCGAAGGAATCGCTCTTATGTCCGATGCGAAGGGAATCCAAGTCCGCGCCCGCCGGGATCTCCCGAAAGCTACCGTCTCCGCCCCGAATGGAATCGTCGAACGGGCGCTGCGCGGGAAGAAAGAAACCGGCGGTCGTCACCACCGCGACCTTCGCTTCCCGCAGTGGCTTCTTGAGCGTGGCGCCCGGCCTCCATTCCACCTTCCGGTACGGATACGCCCGCATGAACAGGCGATACGGGAGCTTTAGATCGTCGAGAGAGGCCACGAGTCTATTTTCGCGCGAGGACCTTGGCTGACGCGCCTTCCTCTGTGACGCACGCAGCGCTTTGGTGTATCGTGGTGTTTCTCGCGGAATCGGGAGGGGATTCAGATGCACACTTTCCCCAGGGCAGTAATAACAAGGCGCGGCTTCTTGTGGAGTGGGCTCGCAACGGCCGCAATGGCCGCACGGCTGCGCGGGCAACCGCGGCGACCACCAAACATCGTGCTGATCCTCGCGGACGATCTCGGATGGCGCGATCTGCCCTTCAACGGGTCAGACTTCATGGAGACGCCCCGACTTGAAGGATTGCGCCGCGAGGGCATGACCTTCACCAGCGCATACGCGGGAGCGGCGAACTGTGCTCCCAGCCGCGCCTGCCTGCTCTCCGGACAATATACACCGCGGCACGCGGTTTACGCCGTCCAGAGCACCAAGCGCGGTCCGGTGGCGGAGATGCGGCTGGAGCCGGTGCCGAATGAGGTGAATCTGGACCCGGAGAAGATCACGTTCGCCGAAGCGATGCGGGACGCGGGTTACGTCACCGGCTTGTTCGGGAAGTGGCACTTGGGCAACAAGGACGGGAGCGAACCGATGGCCCAGGGCTTCGGCACCTACTACGATTCACGCTTTCCCAATCCCAACCGGCCGCGCGGTATCGAAGACGACCCCAAGGGGTTGTTTTCGATCACGACCACAGCTTGTAATTTTATCGAGACGAACCGGGAGCGGCCCTTTCTCTGCTACATTGCGCAGCACGCGATTCACACGACGCTCGAAGCGCGGCCGGACTCGATCCGGAAATTCCGGGCAAAGCCGAAAGGCAAGCAGCATGGCGCCGCGATGTACGCCGCTTGCGTCTACGACCTGGACGCCGCGGTGGGAATCGTGCTCGATAAACTCAAGGAACTGGGACTCGAGGAGAACACGGTTGTGCTGTTCACCTCCGATAACGGCGGCACGCAGCAATCGTCCCAGGAGCCGTTGCGCGGCAGCAAGGGCGCCTACTATGAGGGGGGCATCCGGGAGGCGCTGCTCGCGCGATGGCCGGGCGTGATCAAGCCGGGGAGCGTTTGCGAAACGCCCGTGAGCAACCTGGATTTCTACCCGACCTTCCTCGCACTGGCCGGCGCGCGGCCGCCGGCTGGATACCCGCTTGATGGCGAAAGTCTGATGCCACTCTTTCAGGGGAAGCGCACCCTTGCCGAAAGGGCGATCTATTGGCATTTCCCCGGCTATCTGAACGATCCCGTAGTGCGCGGGCGGGACCCGGTCTTCCGGACGCGGCCCGTCACCGCCATGCGCAAAGGCGATTGGAAGCTGCTGCTTTACCACGAGGAGTGGCAACTTGACGGAGGCTGGGAGAAACGGGACTCGAACTCCGCGGTGGAACTCTACAATCTGCGCGAGGATATCGGCGAGCGCGTGGATCTCGCCGCCACGAACCCCTCCAAGCGCGATGCTCTCCTGAGAGAAATGCTGGCCTGGATGAAGGCGGCCGGAGCAACGATGCCCGCGCAGCCGAACCCGGCATTTGCCCCTTCGCCAGGAGGGAAGCGCTTCTCCGCTCCGGGCAGCAATATCCGGGCCCGCGACAGTTGGCGGCCACCCGGCTGAGGCGGACAGGATGCGGAAGGATCGGCTGAACCTTCTGCTTGGCGGAAGCGGCGGGAATCCGGTAGAATCCCTATTTCCAGATTGCAAGAACAAATTCCGGCGTGGCCCGCCGCGGAGGAGGTGTTCCTATGGACATGGCAAACATCGCGCGCATCAAGGCGAAGGTTGGGCGGGTGGTGGCGAGCCTCGTGGTGGAATGCACGGCGGCCGAAACGGCCGTTGCCGGGAGTACCGCAGCGGCTCAGGATGTCAAGAAGATTGTGGACAAGGCATTCGAGCTCGTGGAGCCGGATTGCTTCGGCGTGGCAATCGACAGGATCGCCGCCCGCCACGGTACGGATATGCCCAACAAGACAGCGGAAGCTTACCTACGATCGATCTGTGAGTTGTTGGACGAAGCGCGGCATTAGATGGCCGCCCGTATAACCCGGCGTCCTGCGTAGGATGCGAAAGCGCGATATGGAATACAGGAAGAGGGCCGCGCAATGCGGCCCTCTTCCTGTATTCGAACGTGAATCCGCCGCAGCAATCAGAAATCGTAGCGCAGGCCGAACTGCATGATGCGCGGCTCGGTAAGCGTACTCAGATAGTTGCCGAAAGTTGAGACCATGCTGAGATCCATCGACATCGTGTAGACATCAAAGCGAACCGTATTCAGGATGTTGTAGGCTTCCCAACGGAACTGCAACCGGTGGTTCTCATTCCACGGCATCGTGAAGCTCTTCGCGAGGTTGGTATCCCATTGGAAGACCCCCTCACCGCGCATGATGTTACGCGCGCCCACGCCGCCCGGCAGTTCGAAGTCGAATGCGGCCAACCCGGCCTTCGGGTCCGCGAAGATATTCGGGCCGCCCTTCGAATCGCTCGATTCCACCGCGGAGGGTGCATTGTTGGTTCCGCCCGTCTTGGGGATCCTGCCCACCACGCGAGCGTCTCCACCGATGTTCCAATTGGTGGGCCAAGAAGCCCCGTTACTGGCTCCCGTGGGGAACCCGGAGGTGGCGCGCCAGACAGTGGAGACTTGCCAGCCGCCGAGGAGCGCATTCCCCAACCCATTCAAGTTGGTAAGAAAGCGCTGGCCGGTCCCGACCGGGAGATTGTAAACCGCACTGGCCGCGAATTGATGAGTGGTATCGAAATCGGACACCGCGCGGAAAAGACCCGGCTCCCAAGGATTCGTGATGACACCGGTGGAATAGCCAACGCGTTCCGCCGACGAGGAGAGATCGATCGACTTCGAGAACGTGTAGTTGAAGTCAATCAGGTCGCCGTTGTTCCAAACCTTGCGCGTATTGAGTTGCAGGGAATGGTAATCGCTGCCGCCCATATTCCGCCAAGTGGAAAGGAAGGAATACTGCGAGTTGAACAATGCATTGGGGCCGAACTTGCTCGCGCCGAAAACGGGATCGAGCAGGTAGAGCGCATACGTGTAATCCGGCGCCACTCCGGAGATGAAATCGTAAGCAACCTGGGTGGCGGATAAGCCGGGTTCGGCCAATCCAGGGAAGTTGTTCTCAAAGAACGGTAACGGCTTTACGTTTTCAATGTCCGTTCCGGCCAGCCCCAGGCGGGCCAGCGCCGTCGCGGCCTGGAAGTAGGTTTGCCCGGATTGGGCATCCTTCAGGTTCGTGGGCGCGGCCAGATCGGTTTGGGACATCAGGCGGCGGCCCAGACGGCCCGCGTATCCGGCCTGTACGAAGATCCCGTTCCTGAATTCGCGCCCGATGTTGAAGTTCATCGTCATGCTGTAAGGCGGCACGATGCTATCGTCCACCGAGTTCGTGATGGCGAACAAATCCGGATAGGTGGCCGGAAACGTGGAGGGTGGCGCCGGTTCAAGAATGCCGTTCGGGATCTGGGTAAAGCTGGTGAAGCGGGGCGCCGAGTTGACGGTGAGCGTCGCGGACGGGTTCACCAGTTCATTCGAGAGGCCGAAAGCCGTGGCGTCGTAGCGGCGCATGATGCCCTGCCCGAAGTTGTCGTAGAACATGCCCCAGCCCGCGCGAATGGACGTCTTTCCCGCTCCGCCGAAAAGGAACTTACCGATGCCGTCGTTAAAGCCGGGAGACCAGGCGATGCCGAGCCGGGGCGCAAAGTTCTTCTTGTGATAGGGATAGAGCGGACGCCAGCGCGGATCCTCCTTCGTGACGAACGAAATCGGCGGAACTTCCGACTGCGGTCGGCCCTGCGAGGCCAGATACCCGCGAAGCCCGAACCAGGAACTGAGAGGAATATCGGAGGAAAGCTGCTGGCCGTTCGCTTCCTCCACCGGGGGCATCAGGCTCCAGCGAAGCCCAGCGGTCACCGTCAGGTTCGGCTTGACCCTCCAGGAATCCGAAGCGAAGAACTCATACTCGTTGTTGTTGAAATTGCGCTGCACAGGCTCGCCCTCTGCGAGCACCGACCCATCGGCGCGGTAATTGTATTGGGCGTTCCCTTGCGTCACGAGGCCCAGAACCGAGGATGCGGCGTCCCGGAACGACCCGCGAAATCTCGGATCCATGTCAGGGAAGGGCGCATTCAGTTCCGCCCCGCTATCCACGAGCCAGGAGGGGTTGACAGATGCGCTGGAGAACGAACTCTGGTTCGTCAGCCGGCTATTGCGAACGGTTCGCAATTGCACCCCAAAGCTCATCGTATGGTTGCCTTTGGTCCAGGTAGTGGTATCCGCAATCGTGTTCACCGGAATGAGTGCGCGGAAACTGCGGTCGGTTCCGCTCAGGGAGTCGATGGTTCGGAAGTAAACGAGTGGCGTTGTGGCGATGCCCGCGTCTTCCCAGCCTTGCCGGGTGAAACCATAACGGAAATCGTTCACCACGTTCGTGCCCAGCACGGAGGTGAGGCCCACCGCCAAACCTTTGGAATTGGTGAGCGTGTTCAAATTGGGCGCTTGGCCAGGGAACTGCTGCGCTCCACCCACGCGATCATTCTGCAGATTGCCGCGCACGAACAGGTGGTGTTTCCCCTCGGCGCCCACGTTGTAATCGGTCTTCGCAATGTAGGTATTCCACGTCAGGGGAATGGGGGAGACGAAGCGGTACCCGGCGATGTTCAGCGAATCCCCCATGCCAAATTCATTGGGCAGCGGGTACTGCTGAAACAGAGAGAGCACCGCCTGGTTCACTCCTCGCGGATCGATCGCGGTGAGTTGCTGGGGCGTGAGGGTCCTGGTGCCGCCATCGGCCGTGGGGTATCGCAGGATGCCTTGCCGCATCTCCGCCGTGGGGACGTAGCGCGTTACGATGCTCTCGCTGCGATCCTGCCGCTGCTCCCAATTGCCGAACAGGAACCAGCGATTGCGAACGAGCGGCCCGCCGAGCGACGCGCCGCCGATATTGCGGATGAGTTTGGGCGGCTTATTCTCAAGACCGCTTTCGAGTTGCGATTTCTTGAGGAAGAAGTCGTTCGCCGACGTTGCGTTGTTGCGGTGGAACCAGTAGGCGGAACCGTGCATATCGTTTGAGCCGCTCTTGGTGATCATGGAGACCTGAGCGCCGGAGGAGCGGCCCTGATCGGCCTGCGCATTCAAGGTCACCGTGCGGAACTCCTGCACGGAATCGAGCGTCACGCGGAGGACCGAGGAAAACGGATCGCGGTTCATCTGGTCGTTCACGTCCACGCCATCGAGCGTGATATTCGACTGGTCGTTCCGGGCGCCGTTGACGTTACCGCTGCGGGCGTCATTGTTGGCGCGATCCCCGTCTTCCTTGACGTAAAGCACGCCGGGCTGAAGCGACAAGAGCCCCACCACGTTACGCGCATTGAACGGCAGTTCGATGACCGGCTTGGTTCCAACCGCGTTTCCGAGCGTCGCATCCGTGGTGTTCAGAAGCACGGCATCCGCCGTCACCGAAACGGTCTCGGCAACGGTTACAATCTTCTCGAATGTGACGTCCTGCGTCGCGGGCTGATTCACCAGCAATCGAAGATCGTTGATGAGCACATCGTTGAATCCGGCCGCAGTCGCCTTAAGCTGGTAGAGCCCAGGAGCAATCTGGGAAAAGACGTACGTGCCGTCTCCGCCGGCGGTGGCGGCGCGGGACGCTTCGGTGGCCGTATTCGTAAGCGTCAACGTCGCGTCTGGAACCACCGCGCCCGTCAAGTCTCGAACGACGCCTCGAAGCGACGTGCTGGATTGAGCCGCCAAATTCGACACGAGTAAAAGCAAACCCAGACAAACGAACCCGACAATGCGTATCATGCGCCTCTCCTTGAAGCGAAACCGGCCAGGTTTGCCCGATTCAGCCCCGTTTGCGGCTCGACGAGTTTGGCCGCAACAAATTTTAGGAATACGTATCCATTTTAGGACAAGTCCGTACTCCATGGTCCATACGTACTAAGCAGTTTCCCTGAAGCCCAGATCTAAGTCCTCAATCCCAATGCACGGGAATGTCCTGTGTTATCCATCACTTAGGGATAGGAATAGTGCCATATTGTCCGCATAACACTCAATCCGGTTAGCTAATATCGCTGCTGCTTGAAGGAAATCCCATGCAAATGGATCTATCGGAATTCTTCGCGCCGACATTAGGGATGCGCTTCGCCAAAATCAGGTAGCCTAGAAGGCCAGGATGCGGCATTTCGCGCGTTGCCAGGAGCTCACCCCTGGCAACGTCCGCTGCAATCGCGCGGAGACATGCTTCTCGAATGGAGGAATCGCTCATGGATGGAGTTCGCCCCCTCGCCAATCAAGTGGCGCTGGTGACCGGCTCAAGCAAGGGAATCGGCCAGGCCATTGCCATGGCGTTCGCGCGGCATGGGGCCGTTGTCGCCGTGTGCGGGCGGGATTCCGGGCGGGTTGAAGATACAGTCTCCCGGATTCGGGAGGAGGGAGGAGATGCCCATCCCTTTGTGGGCGGCCTCGCCTCAAGAGCGGATTGCGATGCTCTCACTGGCGCGGTGATGGGCCGGTTGGGACAGATCGACATTTTGGTGAACAATGCTGGCGAAGTTAAGATGGAGCCGTTCCTCGAATTTCGCGCGGAGACTTGGCAGCAGCACCTCGACGTTCACATGAGCGCGGCACTCTATTGCTCGCAGGCCGCCGCCAGGGACATGGCGACTCGCAAGTCCGGTCGTATCATCCACATATCAAGCATCGCGGCCGCGATGGGAGGCCCCGGATTCACGGCCTACGGCGCGGTGAAAGCCGCTCTGGAGAGCCTCACGCGTGTGATGTCCGTGGAACTCGCCCCACTCGGCATTGCGGTGAACGCGGTGGCTCCGGGCCCGGTGATGAACGACATGATGGTGCATCTCTATGGTGAACAAGCGCTGCGCGAGCGTGCGTTGACCATCCCGGCGGGCCGTTTGGCCACACGGGAAGAAGTGGCGCACGCGGCGTTGTTCTTCGCTTTGCCCGCTTCCGGCTACATCACGGGGCAGGTGCTGGGGGTGGATGGTGGAGCCAAAGCGGCGGGCTGCTACACCGCGGGGATTTACCAAAAGCGCAAGGCCGCGGAGACCTGACCCGGGCGGCTCGATCAGTCGTACTTCTCGAAATGGATCCGCTTGCGGTCCACCCCGTGCTCTTTGAGCCAGGCGCGGACGTCATTCACCATTTCCTTCATGCCGCAGACGTAGACATTCACGTCCGTTTTGCCGTTGAGGACCGGTTCGAGGTGTGCCTGGACGCGGCCGATGGCCCCTTTCCAGGCCTCCGTGGGACGGGTGAGCGTGGGGTGGAAGCGGAAGCGATCCGTGCCCGCCTCTTTCTCCATGGCTTCGAACTCTTCGCGATAGAGCAGCCCGTGCTCGTGGCGCGCCCCGTAGATCAGGGTAGCGGGCGCGGCCCCCGCACGACGGGCTTCCAGCAGCAAACCACGGATGGGGGCAATGCCCGTTCCAACGGCAATGTGGAGCGATTCCCGCGACGGCTCGCTCAGGGTAAAGGTCCCGAGCGGTCCTTTCATCGGAACGGTATCACCGGGCCGCATGGCGAAGAGCCGCGGCGAGAACCGGCCGTCTTTCACCAGGTTTAGACAAAGTTCGAACCGGTTTCCATCCGGAATGGATGCGATCGAGTAAGCGCGCGTGATCGCCTTGCCATCGATCTGCTCCGTGAACGAAACGAACTGGCCGGGAAGAAAATGGAGTTCCGGCTCGCCTTCGACGGCAAAGACAAAATGGCGAACGTCCGGGGCGATCTCCCAGGAGGCGAGCAGGGTTGCGATACGGGTTTCCAAACAGCGAACTCCTCATTGGTTGTGATGAATGGCGAGCCACGCACGATTCGAGAGGGAAGCCCAGCCAGGAATGAGATTGGCACACTGGAAAATTCCATGCGAATCCGATAGCGTAGTTCTCATCATGAAACGCACTCTGTTGAGCCTCCTCGCACTCGCCTTTTGTACCCTGGCCGCCTTCTCGCAAGGCGACGGCAAGCTGCGCATCATTGCCATTGGCGCGCATCCCGACGATTGCGACATCAAATTCGGCGGCACCGCGGCGAAGTTCGCGGCACTCGGCCATCACGTGAAATTTCTTTCGGTAACCAATGGCGACGCCGGCCACCAGGATATCGGTGGCGCGGCCTTGGCGATCCGGCGGTACAACGAAACGCAGGAATCGGCGCGCCGGCTCGGCATCGACGAGTACCAGGTGCTGCCCAACCACGACGGCGAACTGATGCCCACGCTGGAAGTGCGGCGGGAGATTATCCGCGCGATCCGGGGCTGGAAGGCCGATCTGGTGATCGCCCCACGGCCGAACGACTATCATCCGGACCACCGCTACACTGGCATTCTCGTGCAGGACGCCGCTTACATGGTGATCGTCCCGAACGTGGTTCCAGAGGTGCCACCGCTCCGCAAGAACCCCGTCTTCATGTATTACTCGGACGGCTTCCAGAAGCCCGCACCGTTCCGGCCCGACATCGCCGTTTCGATCGACGACGTGATCGAGAAGAAGGTCTCCGCGCTCGACGCGCAGGATTCCCAGTTCTACGAATGGCTGCCCTGGACGGAAGGAATCCTGGATCAGGTTCCGAAGGACAAAGTGGCGCGGCGCAAGTGGCTGGCCGGCACGTCCCGCTTCGGCCCCCCGAATGCAGCCACGAGAGCCGCGCTCGAGCGCCTCTATGGCAAGGAAAGGGGCGACAAAGTGCGTCACGCCGAAGCCTTCGAGGTTTGCGAGTACGGCACGCGCCCGAGCCCGGAGCAATTGAAGAAGCTGTTCCCGTTCTTTGACTGATGCCCATCGAGAGCCCGCGGTGGAGTTTGTACTCCCCGCGGGCCTTGCTCCGCCCCGCTCCCACGCCCTACCGGGCGGCATGTTTCCCGCGTCTCTCCGCGCCGCGATGCGGCCCGCCTTGAACCCCACCTCCGCCAGGTTGTCTCCAGACCGGTCTTGAAACAGAGCGTCATTGCGGAACCTCCTATCGCAGGAAGGTAGAGTGATGCGGAGCTTGAAAGAACTCTTGAAATTCAAAGTTCACGCGGAGGACGGCGTATTTGGCCACGTGAGTGATTTTTACTTCGACGATCATGGCTGGAATGTCCGGTACCTGGTGATCGATACCGGCGGCTGGCTGCCAGGGCGGAAGGTGCTCCTATCTCCCACGGTGGCCGGCGTCCCGGACTGGCTCGAACGATCCATTCCCGTGGAACTGAACCGGGTGCAGATTGAGAATTCTCCTTCGATTTCCACCGATCTCCCGGTATCGCGCCAGCATGAGGAAGCGATTTCTCTCTACT
>JADYZL010000536.1 GCA_020853155.1 Bryobacterales bacterium | reverse complement strand
TATCCACCCAGGCGCGCTTCTTCCAGCTTTCCAGGCCCTTCTCGGCGAGTTGCACGCCCTTGGCGCCTTCCCGCAGGTCCCAACGGAAGGGCGTGTCTTTCACGACGTGTTTCAGAAACAGCTCCCATTGCGCCTTGAATGCGTTGTCGTAGACCGCTTCCTGATCGGGCAGCTTCTGCCAGCCCGCCATGAAGTCGATCGGGGAATCGATGTCCGGGTTCCAGACCGGGCGTGGCGTGGCGCCGTAATGCTGGATATAGCAGCCACGCAATCCGGCTACGGCCGAGCCGCGCGTGCCATCCACCTGCACGGTCACGAGGTCGTCGCGGCGCACGCGCACGCTCCAGGACGAATTGAAGTGGGCCACAACGCCGCCCTCCAGTTCGAACGTGGAGTAGGCTGAATCATCCGCCGTGCACTTGTAGGGTTTGCCCGCTTCGTCGATACGCTCCGGGATGTGCGTCGCGCCCAGGCACGAAACCGCCTTCACGCCGCCGAACAGATTGTCGAGCACATAACGCCAGTGGCAGAGCATGTCGAGAATGATGCCGCCGCCATCCTCGGCGCGATAGTTCCAGGAGGGGCGTTGCGGAGAGACGAGATCGCCCTCGAACACCCAGTAACCGAACTCGCCGCGAACGGAGAGGATGCGGCCGAAGAAACCGGAATCGATCAGCGTCTTCAGCTTCACGAGGCCGGGCAGCCAGAGCTTATCCTGCACCACGCCGTGCTTGATTCCGGCCTTGCGCGCCAACTCGTAGAGCTCGAATGCCGTTTCCGTGCTGCCGGAAGTGGGCTTCTCGCAATAGATATGCTTGCCCGCGGCGATGGCCGCTTTCACGGCGTCTGCCCGGCGGTCCGTGGTCTGCGCGTCGAAATAGACGGAGTATTTCGGATCCGCGAGCGCGGCTTCGAGATCCGTCGAAAATGGAATGCCGCCCGTGCGCTCGGAGAGTTCCCGGAGCTTCACGGTGTTCCGCCCGATCAGCAGCGGATCCGGCATGATGCGTTCGGTGGGGCTCACATAGACGCCGCCCTGCCGGATGATGGCGTGGATGGAGCGCATCAGGTGCTGGTTCGTGCCCATGCGCCCCGTGACGCCGTTCATGATGATGCCCACGCGATGAATGGTTGCTTCGCTCATAGTGCTTCCTCTCCGGTTCTTGAACTTCGAATGGCGTGCGCTACGCCTTGGGTTTCTCCGTGCATTGCGGCCAGGCGCCTTCGGGCAATGCCGGGACGTCCACGCCGGCCTTTGGCAGCGTTCCGGCCAATTCCTGCCGCCAGTGGGCCACGTCCCCCGCGGGGCCGTAGCAGTAAATCATGACGAGGGGGGTCTCGCCGATGTTCGTGAGTTGGTGGAACACAGTGGGCGGGATGAAGACGGCCTGCCCGCCGCTCAGCGTGCGCCGCTCTTCGCCCAGGCACATCTCGCCCGTGCCTTCGACGACGAAATAGACTTCTTCCTGCTCCTGGTTGTGCCATGGCACCTGGCCGCCCTTCGGCTCCAGCACCACGTAGCCCATGGAGAAGTTGTTGGCCTGGATGGGGGAGGCTCCCCCCACCAGGTTCCGCGTCCGCCGCCGGGCCGGATAATCGCGGCCCGCGATTTGTTGAATATCGGCAACCGTCATCGCGAATCTCCTAACTCCAATAAGTAAGGTATGGTTTCTGTTCGGCGAGCCGCTGCGCATAGAGCGCCAGTTCGCGGAGATGGTAATCGCCCCACATGCTCGATTCACCGCACGGCACGCTCTGCCCTTCGGGAATGTAATCCCAGCCATTCGGGCGGTGGTAGACCGAGTGCAGCAGCAACCCTTCGTGCTCCGGCGCCGCGCTCAAATAGGGCTCTTCGAGCAGCGTGCGCAGCACGGTCAAGCCCGCCTGGCGGTAGCGCTTGCCGTTGGCCACCTCGCCCCGGTTCAAAAGCCACGCACCCAGCCGCAGCAGCCCCTGTGCGCCGATCGCGGCAGCGGAGGAATCCACCGGCTCATGCGCATTGTAAGGTTCCGAGGCGCGATCCAGATAATCGCCAAGCTTGTGGAGGTTGGGCGCGCCCGTATCCCAATACGGAATACCGTCGGTGGGAGTGTTGGCAATATAGAAATCGCACACCGCTTCGGCCGCCTTGCGGAAGCGAGCCACGATCGCCTCACGCCCGCCGAAGGCGTCGAGGGACTCATCGAACACGGTGTCGAGATACTCAAGCTGTTCCGCGAACCCGCACATCGCCCAGGCGAGGCCGCGCGTCCAGGTGGTGAAGGCGGAGTAGCCCTGCTGCGTGCTCGGGCAGCGGAACAGGCCGTCGTTGCGGTTGAAAATCGCCTCATGCACGGTGCGGCCACGGAGATCGTAGATATCCCGGCCCTCGCCGTAATAGATGGAATACTTCGCCGTCATCAGACAGTGGTCGATCGCCCGGCCGAGCAGCGAGATGCGCTGATCGTTCTCGCCCATCAGCGCGTGGCCCAGCCGGTCCGCAAACATCAGTGAGCGCACGGAGCGGATGGTATCGACAAACAACGATTGCGGCCCGTTGAAGCTATAGACGAAGCCGCCCTCCTTCACCTGCGCCCAGCGGCTGGCCTGCACCGCGCCGGAGCACTTCAGCGCCATCTCATAGAACTGCTTTTCCCAATCACTCATGGGATACGCGCGTTCGTTGCCCAGGCGCAACAGGTTCCCATACGTGCTCACGTTGTTGAATCCGTGATCGTGAACGCCCACGTGCGTGACGTGAGAGGCCATGAGCGCGAGCGTCCGGCTGCGCCCCATTTCGAGAAAGGCCGTGTCGCCGGTGGCGTCGAACTGCAACAGCGCGGAGCCGAACTGGAAGCCTTGCGTCCATTCGGTCCAACCGCGGCTGGTGTACTTGCCGGCTACCGTGAATACGGGGGTGCCCTTTTCCGGCGTGTAGTCCGCGTCCAATGCGCGGATCTTCGAGGCGGAGAGTTCCCACATGCGCTGAATCCCCGGCAGCAGCGCCGCGGGAGTGAGGCTATCGTCTATTCGCATCATCGCTAAAACCGCTTTCCTTTCCTCATG
>JADYZL010000535.1 GCA_020853155.1 Bryobacterales bacterium | reverse complement strand
GCCGCCAATCCCGGGCCGTTCAAGAGCACGGCACGCTCCGCGAAGGTCACCATCGAAGCGGAGTTGTATCTCGATCGCGGCCAGGTCGAGAAGCTCATCGGCAACAGCATGGATGGCTACCTGGTGGTGGCGAAGGTGAAGATCTCTTCCAACCGCCCGAATGAGCAGATCCGCCTCTTCCGCGACGATTTCGTTCTGGTAAGCAGCAAAGACGGCCAGCGGTCGGAGCCCTTCGCGCCGGAGATGCTCGCCGGTTCATCCACGATGGTCGTCAACGAGGTCGTGCTCTCTACCGGGCCCATCATGGGGCAGAACACCGGCCCCGTGATCGGCGGCATTCCCGGCGGCGGCCCGGTTCCCACGGGCCCTCCGCGCCGGATCGATACGCCGGGCAGCCACGGAAGCACGGCGGGCACGCCCACGGCCTCCGCCACCACCGTGGAGCAAACAATCCACGATGGCAAGCCGGGAGATAAACAAGTGGCCTGGCTTGAAGCACTCAAGGCAAAGGTGTTGAAGGAGGGCGAACTCACCCAAGCCCACGAAGGGCTCCTCTATTTCCCGCTCAACGGGAAGCACAAGCCGAAGCAGATCACGCTTCTATACAACGGCGTGAATCCGCGCATGGAATTGACCTTCAGCGACAAATAGCGTGCCCACCGGGGAGTGGCGCTACTCGAACTCCAACCGCATGCGGATGGCGCATTCCCCGTCTCCGTAATACTCCGGTACGCGGCGCACCCGGCGAAACCCGAGGCTGCGATAAAGCGCGATGGCAGCCGTATTGCCCTCCCGCACCATCAGAAACACGCGGACGATTCCGCTCCGTTCCATCCGGTTCAGCAACCGCCGCATCAGCCTGCGCCCGATCCCCCGGTTGCGGTACCCCGGCGCCACCGCCAAAGACACCACCTCCGCCCCTCGCGGATGAAGCTCCCCCATCACATATCCAATCGTGCGGTTGCCCAGCCGCGCTACCAGCAGCAGGTCCCGGTTGTCCTCGCAAAGGTGCCGGAACAACTCGAGATTATAGCGGTCCTCCGTGAAGACGCTCGATTCGATCGCGAACAGTCGTTGAAAGAAGCGGGGTTTGTAGGATTCCAGCCGCAGTTCTCGCGTTTGCGTAACTCGAGCGTGGGGAACGGCGCGGGAGTGCGAGGGGGCGGCGGTGGCACGCATAACGATCGCCGGAACGACGTTTCTCGAATGTACCGCACGCGGCGATTCGATTTCCACAAGCCGATTCTCAGTCCGATGCGGGCGGGATATACTTGGCTGCATAATGGCCACCCCAACCACCTTACGAGTTCTCGCGCTCCTCACCCTGGCGGCGATGCTGACCGCGATCCCCTCTTCGGCGCAAGCCGCCCGAAACGGTTCCGCCCAGAAAGAACCGGCGAAGGAAGAGTGGATCCAACTCTTTAACGGGAAGGACTTGCGCGATTGGCTTCCCAAGATCACCGGCTACCCGCTCAATGAGAACTACGGCAACACCTTTCGTGTGGAGGATGGCCTCTTGAAGGTGTCCTATGACCAGTACACCGAGTTCGGCGAACGTTTCGGCCACCTCTTCTATCGCGAACCGTTCTCCTACTACCGCATTCGCGTCGAATACCGCTTCACCGGTCCTCAGGCACCCAAAGGCCCTGCCTGGGCTCGCAGGAACAGCGGCATCATGGTGCATTGCCAAACCCCGCAATCGATGGGCAAGGATCAGGATTTCCCCATCTCCATCGAAGTGCAGTTGCTCGGCGGCTTGGGCGAAGGCGCGCGATCCACGCTCAATGTCTGCACGCCCGGCACGAACATCGTGATGAACGGCAAGCTCGAAACCAGGCATTGTATCCAGTCAACTTCGAAAACCTACGATGGCGACGGTTGGGTGACGGCAGAGGCAAGAGTGCTCGGCGACGCCGAGATCGCCCATCTGGCGGAAGGCCAGGAGGTGCTTCGCTACAACCTGCCCCAGGTGGGCGGGGGCAATGTGAAGAATTACAACCCCTCCGCCAAGAAGGATGGAACGCTCCTCCACGGTGGCTACATCTCTCTCCAAAGCGAAAGCCACCCGATCGAGTTCCGTAAGGTGGAGTTGCTCAACCTCGAAGGCTGCATGGACCACGCCGCCAAGAACGCCAAGAGCTACTTCGTGAAGGCAGACAACACGAAGTGCGTTTACTGAGCTGCTGGGGTTCGTCACCGGCCCCGTCGCCCCGCCGCGCTACCATCGTTTCATGGCGCGCGATGCCGTAAGATGCCCGTGGGCGAAGGGTGATCTCTATGTGGAGTATCACGACACCGAGTGGGGCGTTCCCTCTCACGAGGATCGCCACCTCTTCGAAATGCTCCTCCTCGAAGGGGCGCAAGCTGGCTTGAGCTGGCAAACCATCCTGAACAAGCGGGCCAATTATCGCAGGCTCTTCGACGCCTTCGACCCCTTGAAAATCTCCCGATACGATGAGCGCAAGCTCGCGCAATTGCTGGCGGATGAGGGCATCGTGCGCAATCGGGCGAAGGTCCATGCGGCCGTCGGGAACGCGCGCGCGTTCCTCGACGTGCAATCGGCTTTCGGCAGCTTCGACGCTTACCTGTGGCGCTTCGTCGATGGCGTGCCCATTCGCAATGCATGGCGCGCTCACGCGGAGGTTCCCGCCGTCACACCGCAAGCAAAGAGCCTAAGCAAAGACCTGCTTTCCCGCGGATTCAAGTTCGCCGGGCCCACCATTTGTTACGCCTACATGCAGGCTGTGG
>JADYZL010000534.1 GCA_020853155.1 Bryobacterales bacterium | reverse complement strand
GTGGTGCTGGTCAACGGCAGTTCCGCCTCCGCCGCGGAGATTGTCGCCGGGGCGCTCCAGGACCATGACCGTGCCTGGATTCTCGGCGAACAGACCTTCGGCAAGGGGCTGGTTCAAACGGTGTATCCACTTTCGGAAGATACCGGCCTCGCGCTCACCACAGCGAAGTACTACACTCCTAGTGGACGCCTGATTCAGCGCGACTATTCGAAGATCTCCTTCTACGACTACTACACTCGCAAAGATGGCGATCTGAAGGATCCGGATGATGTCCGCATGACCGATTCCGGCCGCACCGTCTATGGGGGCGGTGGCATCACCCCCGACGAGAAGGTGGATATCCCGAAGACGAACGCATTCCAGTACCGCGTTCGCGATCAGTTCATGGGATTCTCCATGTTTGCCGCTAAATACTTCGCGGAGCACCCGCCGCAGATTGGCGAGGACTTCGTGGTTACCGAGGCCATCGTGGACGAATTCCACCGCTTTCTCGCCGACGAGAAGATCGAAGTGACGAACGAGGAATTCGCCACGAATCGGGCTTGGGTCCAGGAAGAAATCAAGCGCGCTCTCTTCACATACGCATTAGGCGATGAGAAGGCGGAAAACTTGATGGTCCGCGACGATAGCCTGGTGGCCAAGGCAGTGGACGCCATGGCGCGTGCGCAGTCGTTGCAGGAAACGGCCCGCCGCACCATTGCCCAGCGGACCGGCGCCGCGCCAGCCGAACAATAGGCCGATAAGTCCATTTTCGCCCTCGTGGTATAACGAACAAAGTGGCCCGCGTCATTGCACGCGGGTCACTTCTCGTATTTTCCTCCGCACCATACAATGAGCGTTTCGCAGCCACATTCCAACCGCAACGCCCCCACCTTTCCACTAAATGACACGCCTGCCCGGGAGGCCATTCCGGGCCGGGCTCAAGTGGTCGTCCTCGATACCGGTGGGCAGTATTGCCATTTGATTGCCCGAAAAGTGCGCGAGCTCGGCGTGTTTTCCGAGGTAAAGCCTTCCGAGACCCCTGCCGCCGAACTCGCTCACGCGAAAGCCATCATCATCTCAGGCGGACCGTGCAGCGTCTACGACCAGGGCAGCCCTAGCGTGGATCCCGCCATCTTCGACCTGCCCGCCTCCGTACTCGGCATCTGCTATGGCTTGCAATTGGCCGTGCAGCTTCTCGGCGGCCGGGTGGAGAAAGTGGCTCGCGGTGAATTCGGCAAGGCCAGCTTCCAGCCGATGGGTGAATCTCCGCTCTTCCACGGCATCCCCCCGGCCCCTGCCCAGGTATGGATGAGCCACCGCGACACGGTCACTGCACTCCCCGAAGGTTTCGAGCGCATCGGCTCCACCGGAACATGCTCCTTCGCGGCGATCGCCAGTGAGGCGCGTGGCGTCTATGGGGTCCAGTTCCACCCCGAGGTGGTCCATACTCATCGCGGCAAAGAGATCCTGGAGAATTTTCTGTTCCGCATCGCCGGGTGCCAGCGGGATTGGGACCCCTCCCGTGTTGCCGGTGTGCTTGAAGACGAGATTCGCGCCGCCGTCGGGGATCGCAACGTGTTCTTCTTCATTAGCGGCGGCGTCGATTCCACCGTTGCCTTCACGCTCTGCCTGCGTGCGCTTGGAGCGGACCGCGTTCGTGGAATTTACGTCGATACCGGCATGATGCGCAAGGGGGAAACCGCTTTCGTAAAGGAGATCTTTGCCCAGATCGGTGGCGATGCTTCCATCCACATTGAGTTGGCCGAACCCTGGTTTCTCTCCCAGCTTGAAGGCGTCGTGGATCCCGAAGAGAAACGCCGGCGTATTGGCCAGGAATTCCTCGAAGTCCAGAACCGGGTGCTCGAAACGGAGCACTTCCTCGATGGCAACTGGATTTTGGGCCAGGGCACTATTTATCCCGATACCATCGAATCCGGTGGCGCCGCGAAGGCGGACCTCATTAAGACTCACCACAACCGGGTGGAGGGAGTGCAGCGCCTAATCGCGGAGGGCCGCATCGTCGAACCCTTGCACAACCTCTACAAGGACGAAGTGCGTGAAGTGGGCCGCCAACTGGGGATACCGGCGCCCCTGCTTGATCGGCACCCGTTTCCAGGCCCGGGGCTGGCCATCCGTTGCCTCTGCTCAGACGAAGTCGCGGTACCGCAGCCGATTGCCGGTGGCTGGCTGCTGCCTCTGCATTCCGTTGGCGTTCAGGGCGATTCCCGCAGCTATAAGCCAGTGTTGCTGATGTCCACCCCCGCATCCCTCGCCGCGGGCGAGTGGGAAGACGCCTACGAACGCGCCACGGACTACATCAATGCGAGCACCGCATTCAATCGGGTTGTGATTCAAGTTGGGGACTCCCAACCGCCCGTGGAAGAGCTTCGCGTCCGCAAGGCCACGATCACCAGAGAACGCCTTGACCGCCTCCGGGAGTTGGATGCCATCGTCCGCCGAGTTTCGCTCGAAAGCGGTTTCGAGGAAAGAGTGTGGCAGTTCCCAGTGATTTTGGTTCCCTTGGGTACGGCGGAGAAACCGGATTCCGTCGTCCTGCGGCCGATTCACTCCGTGGATGGAATGACCGCGCAATCGGTCGGCATGCCCATGGAAGTGTTGCGGCCGCTATCGAAGGCGCTGTTCGAAGTGCCCGGTATTGCCGCGGTGCTTTACGATCTCACGCACAAGCCGCCCGGTACCATCGAGTGGGAGTGATTCGGGGCCGTAGGGAGACCCAGCTTGCGCTTAGCGCTGAGAGCTTCCGCCCGCGGCATGCTCCATCTCCGGCGTAGCGGTCCTGGCCCGGTAACGCCGCAGCACCCGCTCCACATACGCGTTCGTCTCTCGGTAAGGGGGGACGC
>JADYZL010000533.1 GCA_020853155.1 Bryobacterales bacterium | reverse complement strand
CGCGATGGCTCCCCCCTCCGGCAGCCCCGTGAGGACTGGGCGGGCGCGCGGCAGCGAATGCATGCGGACCCTTCCTGGCAGGCGTGGGTCTCGCGGCAGCGGACGGAACTGGATGCCTGGATGGCCGAGCCGCGTGACAAGCCGGAATATGTGGCCGGCTGGTGGCACGATTTCGTGAACCCGGTCGATGGCGGCTTCCTCACCTGGACGCCCACGCCGCCCACGGATGCCCCGCCCAAAGTCTTCGGCGGCTGGGTCTACGGTCTGCGTTCACGCAATGCCAACTGCATGCTGGACGCGGCCCGGATGTGGCGGCTCACCGGGGATCTGCCCTACTTCGATTGGGCTGCCGGGCAACTCGATTTCTACGCGGCGAATCTGGCCAACTGGCCGATTCAAACCTCGAAAAGCAAGAGCCGCCTGATGCACCAGAGCCTCGACGACGCCACCATGCTCGTCCGTTTCGTGGAAACGGCCCGCTTGCTCGGGGGCGACGTACCGGAAGCCCGCCGCGCGGCCTGGGACGCGCGGCGCGAGCGATGGATTCACGATCTATTGCATCCCATGGCGCTCCTGCTCGACGAGACCTTCCAGCGCGTCCACAACATCGCCTGCTGGCAGCGCTCCGCCATGGCCGTCACCGCGCTCTACACCCGCGACGAGGATCTTTGGAAGCGGGCCGTGGACGGCGAGTTCGGCGTCCGCCGCCAGGTGCGGGATGGCATCACCAGCGACTATTTCTGGCTGGAGCAATCGCTCGGCTACAACAGCTATGTGGTCTCGGCTTTGCTGCCGCTATTCACGATAGCCGGTCTCGAAGGGCGGCTCGCAGAATTTCAATCCGAAGCGGCGGCCGTGGAGAACCTGATGCTCGCGCCCGGGCGGATCGCCTTTCACGATGGCCGCCTGCCCACGCCCGCCGATACCACCGGCATCTCCCGCCGTTCGCCGGACCGCGCCCTGCTGGCGAGTGCGCGCCGCATCTTCCCCACCCCGATCGGTATCGAACAGGCCCGGGGCGCAAGGAATTGGGAGAACCTCCTCGACCCGCCCGACGATTCCTTGCTGACTGGCCCCGGCGCCGCCGCATCGCCCACCGCGCCGCAAGGGAATCCGCGCGAAGCCAGCCTGAACCTCGAATCAAGCCGCTTCGCCATGCTGCGCAGGGATGGCTGGCAAGTCTTCTTCCATTACGGGCAATTGGACCGCTCCCACGCCCAGGCCGAGGCGCTCAACTACGAAGCGCATTTCGAGGACGTGGATGTCACCCACGACGCCGGCACCGTGGGCTACGGCTCCCCCTTGCATCGCGAGTATTACACCACCGCATCGGCGCACAACGTGCCGGTGGTCGATGGGCAGGGGCAGCAGGGCTGGCAGGAAGGGGAGTTGCTCGGCTTCTCCGCGAATGCGGCCACGGTAAGCGCGGCCCAGCCGGAATACCGCAAGGATGCCGGCGCGCGGCGAACCCTTTCCATTGAAAAGGGCGTGCTACGCGACAGCGTCACGATCGAGACTCGCGATGGCGCGCCCCACCGCCTTGGCATCATCCTGAATGTACAAGGGAAGGTGTCAGTACCTTCCGATGCCCGAAGCGCGCAAGCGCCGCCCTTCGCCCATTGGGACGAGGCGCGCGAGTGGCGTTCCGATGGGCCGTTAGAATTGACCGCGCGCACCGGCGGAAGGGACTTCCTGATTCGCGTGGAAGGCCCCGGCCCCCTTCGCATCGTTCATGCCACAGTGCCGGATGCCCCGCCTTACCGCCGCGAGGCCCTCTACGTGGAAACGAACGGCTCTGCCGCCACCTTCCACACGCAATGGATTCCCCGGTAACCAAACGCGGCGATGGCGGGGAAACGCGAAGTCGCCCCGCCATCGCCGCCGGTTCTTCCGTTCTAGGAGTCTATTGGTAGTTCACGGATTTGGTATCCATCGCGCTCACGAAGAACACGCCGAGGTCGATCCCCGGTGCTTCGAAGAAGCCGGGCGACAGCGCTCCGCCGACATTGAGCATGCCCGCTTGCATCAACGTATTTCCGTCGTTATCGGACGCCACCATGGCACTCAGAACGTAGGCGGGGACGGTGAAAGTACCCGCCGCCGGGTCGGCATAGCAGAAGAATGAGGAACTCACCTTCTTCGGAACGGAATAGGAAAGTCCGCTGATGATCACCAACCCGGATTGTGCCTGCCCGGCGGTCCAGGTGACCGTCAATGGCTGCAAGCGGGCGACATTGCTGATCGCGTCGCGATTGCTCCAGTCAATGAAGGTGGGGATGGTCTTCGTAAAGTTGAATGCGCCCACGTCGGCTCCTCCCGCTCCGTTGCTCATTGTGTATACGCCCGGCGTAAGGTAGCTGGCCGTGGGGTTCAACAGGTCTCCCAGCGTCGCGTAATACTGGCCCGTCTCCCCGGCGACTTTCGGCAATTGCTTCTGCCCGTTCGGCCCCGCAACGGAGATCGCCGCTCCCGCATCGAGGCCGCGGATGATATACCGCGTCATCGGGTCCGGTGCTTCCCCCGCGTTGCCATTCTGGAAATCGGTGCGATAGCTTGCCACCACGCAGCTATTCGATGAGAACGATCCCTCTCCCATCGATGAACCGCCCGCCAGCAGGCCCTGGCCGCTCAGCTCGATAAAATCTCCATCCCCGATCTCCGTGGTGACGTTGAAGCCAAGCATCTGCATTCGGGTCCGGATGAAGCCGACACTGCCGGTCCTCAGCTTATCCATTGAGACCAACTGGTTCAGCCGGTTCGAATCCAGCCCAAACGCGCCCTCGCAACTCGTGCCGCCATTCTCGATCGCCATCATCGTGAAGTTACTCGGAATCCCATTCAACGTCACGACCACGGGAACAAAGCAGCCTTCCACGTTCTGCGGAACCACGAAGTTCACCTGGTCCACCCCGGCGCAGCAGCCGGAGCGCCCCGCGTATTCGACATTCGCGGAGACGCCGCCAACATACACGCGCACTTGGTCAAGCGGCAGCAAATTTCCGGGAGCCGGAAGGTTCCGGTCATCCCCATTGAGCGAACCGCCTAATCCGGTGCCCCAAAGAATCGCTACCTGCCCCGCGTGCGCCGCCTGGTTCAGGGCGTTATCCGGCTGGCTCGACGGGCTGATGTAATTCTGGATTACGGATTGCCCGGCGCCGGAGGAATTGCGAGAGAAGACGCCCGCCATGCGCGGGGCCACCGGAAAGGTGATGGAATTGCTCGCCTGCCCATTGTAGGTGAGCACCAGCGTGGCCGTTCCGGGGGGCACGTTCGAGGGAAGAATTGCGGAGACCTGGGAATTCAACACAAAAATCATCGGGCAATCGAAATTCTGCCCGTTCACGCTCACGCGAACGGACACCCCACCCAGCGACGTGGGCAGAGGAAATTGGTCGACGTTGACAGCCGTCGTTGGGCCGACGTCCACGCCAAAAACCGTGAATAAACTTCCGGGGGCGATCGCCGCGTTCGGGCTGCCGTCCACGGCAAAGCTGGCGGCATTCACGATCGAACCCTGTTGCAATTGGGGCGCTGCCAGCGCGCCCGTAACGCACGTCAAAAAACCGAGGGCAAGTAGAAGTAGATTCCTGCGCATAAGTAGTCGAAAATTTCTCCAATTTGAGTAGCGAAAGTCATTCCCGCCGAGGGTCAGTTTTACACAGAAGTTAACGATTTCCTAGAAACCATCCTTCAAAACATCCTTCAGACCTCCAATACCCCGGCATTGGTGTTACGATAGGCGGCGATGAACCGCCGTCGCTTTCTGCGGAGCGCACTCGCCGCCCCCGCCGTTGCAATTTCCCTGGGCTCCTGTGGGATGAATCGGGACCCCCGCCCCAACGTCCTCTTCGTCATCAGCGACGACCAGTCGCAACCGCATGCCGGCGCGTATGGATCGAAGTTCGTTTCCACCCCTGGCTTCGACCGTATTGCCTCGGAAGGCGTGCTCTTCAGGAACGCATTCGTTTCGTCGCCATCCTGCTGCCCGTCACGCGGATCCGTGCTTGCCGGTCTGGATTTCTTCCTGCTCAAGGAAGCCGCGATGAACCACACCGTCTGGCCGGCGGGAAAAACCCCAATCTTCACCGACATGCTTGCCGATTACGGATACCATGTCGGCTACACCGGCAAAGGATGGGGTCCGGGGAACTGGCAGGTCTCCGGGCGCATCGTCTCCCCCGCCGGCGCCGAATACAACGCCGTTAAAGATTCCACTCCCGGCAAGCATCCCGGCGCCGTCGATTACACCGGAAACTTTGAAGCCTTCCTCGCCTCCCGCCCGGTGGATACCCCCTTCTGTTTCTGGGTGGGCTTCCGGGAACCGCATCGCCCCTTCGAGAAAGGCATTGGCGCGCGCAGCGGAAAGAATCCGGCTTCGGTGGAAGTGCCCGGCTTTCTGCCCGACGTCCCGGAGGTTCGCGCTGACCTGGCTGATTACGCGCACGAAATCGAATCCGCGGACAAGCATTTGCAGCGCATCCTTGGCCTGCTCGAGGATCACGGTGAACTGAACAACACGCTGATCATCGTTACGTCCGATAACGGCATGGCATTCCCCAGAGCCAAGGGAAATCTCTACGATTACGGTGCGCGCATGCCGCTGGCCATCCGCTGGAGCGCGCGCATCCCGGGCGGGCGCGTCGTGGAGGATTTCGTCAGCCATCGGGATATCGCCCCCACCATACTTGAAGCCACCGGCCTGCGGGTGCCCGGCTCGATGAGCGGCGAAAGCCTGATGTACGTGCTCGATACGCGGCAGAGCGGCCAGGTGGATCCGAAGCGCCACCACGCCGTCTTCGGCATCGAACGGCATTTCCCTGGCAGCCGTCCGCATGGCGCCGGATACCCCTCGCGCGCCGTCCGGAACAAGGAGTACCTCTACATCCGCAATTTCACGCCAGATCGCAATCCGGCGGGCGACCGCCCCGGGCCCGTCTGGCCCGCCGAAGATCCGGTGGGCGGCTACGGCGATACCGACGGCAGCCCCTCCAAAACGGTCCTCTTCGAGAAGCGCGATTCGTATCCGATGCTCTTCGACGCTGCCTTCGGCAAACGGCCCGCGGAAGAGTTGTATCTCATCGCGGAGGATCCCTACCAGCTAAAGAATCTGGCTATGGACCCCCAGTTCAACGAGGCCAAGCGCTCCCTCAGCGCGCAGCTTGACGATTACCTCACGCGGCACCGGGACCCGCGTTTCCTGCAGAACGGCGAGTTCTTCGACGCAGTCATGGAGCGCTACCCCGTGGAAGGCGCGAACGCCTCGCCGCTATCGGCGCCCAGCGCCACAACGCCCAGCGCTCCGGTTCCCGCGCCCTCGCCGGTTTCCCGTTAGCCGCACGCCTTCTACAGCGCCGGCGGCACGAGCCCCCGCGTGGTGGTGGGGTCTCCCGCGTTCGCCTGCCTCGAAAGCGGCGGCAGATAGTCGTAGGTGGCGTGCATCCAATCGCTCAGGAGCGCCCGGTGCCGCAGCACTTCCCCGTTGTATTCCGGGCGGTCGATCGCGTTATCGAATTCGTTGGGGTCCTTCCGAAGATCGTAAAATTCGAGCGCCGGCCTGGACGTTTCAAGCAGCCGCGTTTGCTGCTGCGTCAATCCACCGCGCCGGCCCCAGCGCTG
>JADYZL010000532.1 GCA_020853155.1 Bryobacterales bacterium | reverse complement strand
CCTCGATCAGCCGCTGGTACATCGCGGGCGCCCGCCGCCGCACGCCCAACCCTCCGGGAAGCTGGCCATCGGCGTGAAGGCCGGAATCGATGCACCCATCCATCACCGCCGCGATGCGCAGCAGCCGCGCCTGAGTCTCTTTCTCCCCGCGCAAGCCGCGCTCCCATTCCCAAACCAGATCCGCGATGCGAATCCCCCGTTCGCGGGCCGCGCTCACCAGCATCTCTCCGCTCAAATAGGGATACTGTGCCGCTCCGGCCCCACCCTCCACATCAATAGGGTTCCCATCGCCATCCACCACGAAGCCCCCGCCCACGGAATAGTAGATCGATTCCGCAAGGTTGCACCCCCCGTCGTCGAAGGCCTGGAAGCGCATCCCGTTCGAGTGCCCGGGCAGCAATTCACTGGTCCGGAATTGCAGGTCGTCGTCCATGTCGAACTTGCAGCGGCGCTTACCGGCGAGCAGGAGATCTCCCCGTGCCCGCACGTCCGCCTCAATCCCTGCCAATTCACCGGGAGCGATCTCCTCGGCGCTCCGGCCCGAAAGCCCCGCCAGGATCGCCTTATCCGTACAGTGGCCCCGCCCCGTCAGCGCGAGCGAGCCGTATAGCATGCAACAGACCCGGGAACAGCCGTGCAGCGCCCCGCCTGCATTCAGGCTGAGAGCGAAATGCCGGGCCGCCCGCATCGGCCCAAGCGTATGGGAGCTCGACGGACCCACTCCAATGGAAAACAGGTCGAAAATGCTGGCCGGCATACTGGATCGCTATCCTTCGTCAGTCGGGGGCGGAGCGTCCATGGCTCGCACGCCGCTCGCATCAAGAAACTCCCGCAACAATGGCACTATCCCGTCAAACAGCTCCGCCACTTGATCGATGGTGACTTCCACTTCTTCCCTGGATCCGTTCTGCGCCAGGTTCTCCAGCCGTTCGCATGCGTTCATCAGCGTCACCGCGCCCAGGCTTCCGCAACTTCCCTTGATCCGGTGTGCCGCGTTTCGAAGCTGGCTTCGCTCCACCGTGGTCGAAAGCTTGCGGATCTCATCGATGCGTACCCGCGTATCTTCGAGAAACAGCGCCACCACCTCATGGACCAGTTCGGCGTCGAGGTCCGCGCTCAGCCGGTTGATCGCCTGTTCCAGATCCCGCCGCGTATGGTCTCTGGGGTCTGGAGCCGCCGGAGATGCCGGCGATTCCGGCTTCATCGCGACGGGTGCCCATTGTGCAAGCACCTGCGCCAGTGCTTCAATCCGGATGGGCTTCACCATGAACTCATCCACCCCGGCCTCGAAGCAGCGGGCGCGGTCTTCCTCATGGCCGAATGCGGTAACCGCCACGATCGGCACGCGGCCGATGCGGTCTTCCGTGCCGCGAATGAAGCGCGTGGCCTCAATGCCATCCATATCCGGCATCTGGCAATCCATCAGAATCGCGGCATAACTTCCATGGCATGCCGCATGCACTGCCTCGAGCCCGTTGGAGACCACATCGGCGCTCAGCCCCAACTTCTCCACCATCCCTTGAATCACTCGCTGGTTCACCGGATGGTCTTCCGCGATGAGGATCTTTTGCAATCGGCGGGGAGCGGGAAGCAGCGACAATTCCCGTGCCTCGCCGCCGGAGATCGCGACGCACCATCCGTCCGTGCCGTCGATCAGCCTCGCCGGGGCCGCGGTGGCTTCCAGGCGGAGGAGTTCGTTCGTGTGTTTCCGGAAGAGACATGCCGTGTCAAAAACACGTTCCCAGGGGATCCGAACCGGTTCCGCTCCTTCCGCTTCCCCGGCGGTTCCGGTCTGTTCATCCCGGAATGCGGAGGCGAACGCGAAAATCTGCTCGAACGGTTGAAACTCCACTTCCCGCCGGTCGATCTCGAGCACCTGAACCAGTCCGTCGCTCAAGGAAAGGATCTTGCCCGCCGAATCGAGCAGGCATTGCCCGATCGCATTCTCCCGGCAGATCGCCACCAGAAACCGGTCCCGCAGCGCCCGCCGTTCCCGGCTGGCCTCCAGTTCCCGCTTCTCCGCTCTCGCCTCGATCCGAAGCGCGACTTGGCGGGAAATCTCGCTGAGCAGGCTCGCCGTTTCCTCCGAAGGCAGCGGCTTCGCCACCGGGTGCGCCAGAGCGAGGATCGCGTAACAATCCTCCCCATCCACCACGAATCGATGCAGAAAGAGAAATCCCGGCCGCGTCGCCATCGCCGATGCGAGCAACCCCGCGGCTTCCGTTCCCGCCGTGGCATCGAGGCACAGATAGTCGTTGGCCTCCGGACCCAGTACATCCGGCAGCAGCAATGCCGCCATGTGCGCGTCGGCCGCGGACACTCCGCTCGTCGAAAGCACCCAGTAATTGCTGCCGCGCTGCAGGAACAGGACGGCGGTCTCCGTCAATGCCACATGGGCCGCAAGCCGCAGCAGCCCTTCGAGCGCATCCGGGGGGAGCGCATAGGGCAAGGAACGGGTTCGCAGCGGCGCGTCAACGGATGGCATTGTCGAATCTCAACTCTCAATGAGATCTGCCTTGCGGACAGCAGAGGCTGCGCAGGCTTCCGGCCGGCATGGGCATGTTCCGGCTCCTATGCATTATCACGCAGTCCGGCGCGGGAATCGACCCGATCTCGTGGCAGGCTGTCCATCCCGCCCGAACTGAGGCATCATAGTAGCCATGAATCGTCGCGATTTGTTTCGCATTGGCGCGAACGGCGCCGCACTTGCCGTGGCTTCGGAAGCGGCCTTGGCGCAGCACGCCCACCCGGTGAATGCCGCCAGCACCCAGGCGGCAAGCGCTCCGGATTGGAAACCCTCCGTCTTTGACGATCATCAGAACCAGACCGTGATCGCCCTCACCGAGCTCATCATCCCCACAACCGACACGCCCGGCGCGAAAGACGCGCTCGTCAATCGCTACATCGACCTGCTCTTGCGCGACGGCGAGGAACAGGCGCGCATCCAGTTCATCTCCGGCCTTAACTGGATCGACGGCTATGCTATTCGAACCGGCGCCGCGCCCTTCGTGCAGCTTCCGGAAGCCCAGCAGGTGAAGCTGCTTGAAGCGCTCGACGCCGGCGGCGCGGGCCTCGAAACCGGCCAGCAATCCTTCCGCTCCCTCAAGGCGCTTACCGCCCGCATCTATTACGCCACGGAAGTGGGCTTCAAGGAATTGAACAAAGGCGGCCGCGTTCCAGCCGGTTTTGGCTGCAACGGGAAGAACCAGGAATAGTCCGGCGCATGCCGCCCGGCGTGCCCCTTCACCTTGCGATGCAATACCCGGATTCGGTCGAGTTTCTCTACGCGCTCGGCAATGAGATCAAGACCGCGAAGTTCGGCCTCGATCGCATCCGCACCCTGCTCCGCGCGCTTGGCGATCCGCAATCGAGATTCCGCGCGGTGCACGTCGCTGGCACCAACGGCAAAGGCTCCACCTGCGCGATGATCGCGTCGGGGTTGCTGGCCGCGGGGTTTCGCACGGGGCTTTACACATCTCCCCATCTGATCGAACCCACGGAGCGAATCCGCATTGATGGCGCGGACCTCTCCCGTGCCGCCTTCGTCGAAGTCTTCCGCGAAGTGCATGAGACGGCCGAGGCCATGGTGGCGCGCGGCGAACTCGACATGCACCCCACCTACTTCGAAACCGTCACCGCCATGGGCTTTCTCGCCTTCGCCCGCGCTCGCGTCGAATGGGCAGTCGTCGAAGTGGGCCTCGGCGGCCGCCTGGACGCAACAAACGTGCTCGCTCCCGCGCTCTGCGCCGTCACCCCCATCGACTATGACCATGAAGCGTTCCTCGGCAACAGCATCGAAGCCATCGCCGCGGAGAAAGCGGGCATCCTGAAGACGGGCGTACCGGCGTTGTTCTCCGCGCAGCGCCCCGAGGCGCTCACCGTCCTGGAAGCGAAAGCGCGTGAGATGGGCGCGGCATTCCACTTTAGCGAGCAGTGGGCGATCTCGCACCTCGAAACGAATCTCGATGGCGCGCGTTTCACGCTCCAGCGCCCCCGTTCCCTCGACATCAAAGACCGGTTGCGAATCGAATGCCCGCTCCGCGGCGCCTGGCAGGTGGAGAATGCCCGCGTGGCGGCGGCGGCGCTGGATCTTCTTGAACTGGATGCCCCCGCCATCGAGGAAGGCATCCGCGCCGTGCGCTGGCCCGGACGGCTGGAGCGGGTCGCCATCCGCCCGGATATTTTCATCGATGGCGCGCACAACCCCGCCGGCTGCGCCGCACTCGCGGAATACATCCGAGCGTCGAAAGGCGCGCATCGCACCTGGCTCGTCTTCGGCGCGATGCGAGATAAGGCCATCTCCGAAATGGCCGCCCTGCTCTTCCCGCTCGCGGATGAACTCGTGCTCACCGCCCCCGCGCAATCCCGCGCGCTTCGCCCGGAAGTGCTCGCCATGGAAGCGGAGCAACTCGCCAACCCGCCCTCCCGCATCCACATCGCGCACGGCTTCGTGGAGGTCATGGCCGTGCTGCGGGGCGCGCAGCCCGAAGACCGCGTCTTCATCGCCGGCTCCCTCTATCTCGCGGGAGAAGCTAAAGCGTGGTTCACCGCCCAAGAGGCACGGCGGGCTTCGTAAAATGGGATTGCACCCAAGCGACAAGCACCGCATGCCTCAGGCCGAAACAGCACCAATCCTGGAAACGCACGCCGCGCCTCCTCCGCCGAAGGACCACCTCTCCCCCGCCTACCTCTTCGCCGTCGCCGTCAAAGTGCCTCTCATCTGCCTTTCCACCATCGTGATGGGAAGCATTTCCTTTTGCTGCTCTCTCTTCGATAAATCCGGCAACACCCAGCACCGCATTGCCCGCGCCTGGGCGCGCCAACTGCTCGCCATCGGCGGCGTGCGGGTGCGCGTCGAAGGACTCGAGAACATTGATCCGGCGGGCAGCTACGTCTTCGTCAGCAACCACGTCAGCTTCATGGATACCCCCGTGCTGATGGCCCACATCCCCGTGCAGTTCCGTTTCCTCGCCAAGCAGGGCCTCTTCCAAATTCCCTTCCTCGGCAACCACCTGCACCGCGCCGGGCACATCCCCATCCCGCGCGACGATATCCGGGGCATGCTGAAAGCCCTCACCGGCGCGGCGGAAATCGTACAGCGGCGGCGCATCTGCCTGATGATTTTTCCCGAGGGCGGGCGCACCCACGATGCCCTCGGCCTGCAGGAGTTCAAGGACGGCGCGGCTTACCTGGCCGTGAAAAGCGGCGTGCCCATGGTGCCCGTAGGCCTGCTCGGCATGGGGCAAATCCTTCCCATGGGCTCCGTCCATGTCCGCTCCGGGCGCGCCACCCTCCGCATCGGCAAACCCATTCCCACCACCGGGCTCTCTCTCAAAGAGCACAAAGCGCTCACGGACCGCTTGCGCCTGGAAGTGGCCACTCTCAGCGAACAGCCTCTCGCGGAGCCGCACGGCGCCACACCCGCCGCGGAGCCCGCCTCGGCCCCATCCCCTATCGAAGGCTGAGCCCTCGCCCCCTCAGGGCTTTACCCACTGCAGCGCATGCGACGGAACCCGCACCGTCTTGCCCCGGAGTTGCACTTCCGTATCCGTGTCGAGG
>JADYZL010000531.1 GCA_020853155.1 Bryobacterales bacterium | reverse complement strand
GCAGCTACTTGAGCAGCTTCTTCATCTCGCTATCCACCTGCTTGTAGCTCGCCGGCACGGCGAAGTGGCTGTCGGCCACGGGCGCGGTGGAAAAGTCGAATTGCCGCACCGCCATCTCCATCAGCGAGGCGGAGCCGCCCTTCTCCGGCTCGCTCGCCGGTTGCTCGTCCTTCTTCCGGCCGAAGCCGCCGAAACCGCCCATCCCGCGCAGCACGCCGGCCACGCTTGGTTTCTCACCCGAATCCGCTTCCGGCTTGTCCTCGGGGATCTTGCCCGATTCCGCCATCACGGCGTCGAGGCTGCCCGCCGGGGCCATGCGGACAACGGTCAGCACCGGAACGCCCTGCAAATTCCCGGCGTTCTCCTGGAACTTCTTCATCGCCGCTTCGAAGCCTTTCTGCTTCATCATCGCGCCCATGAATCCCAGATTCGGCCCACCCGAGCCCGCCAGCTTTTCGCCCATGCGCTTGTGAAAGGCCGTCGCCTCCGCGCTGCCGGCAATCGATGTCGAAAGCCACATGTCGTTCACCATCTCCATCGCACCGGAGTTGCCCTTGTTGTCTGCGCCCTCGATCGTGACAATCATGGTCGTGAGCTTCGCCGGATACCCGTACACATCCTGCGACTTCTTGCCGTCCCGAATATCCAGCTTGTATTGAATCTCGCCTTCGCCCTTCTTGCCGCTCATCTTCTCGCTCAGCTTATCCATCGCCTGCCGCATCTCCGCGAAGGTCATTACGGAGTAGGTTTGCTTGTCATTGTTGACCGTGGTGACAGTTTCAGCGTCCAGGTCGTAGATCGTAACGATATCCCCGGACTGCATGGCGGACTTGTTGCCCTTGATGTATGTCGCGCCGGTCATCGCCTCCCGCGCGGTCTTCGACATCTTCATCGTCATCTTCATGACACCGGCCATCGCGCCGCCCACGATTTTCGTCTCGTGCTTGTAACTAAAATCGGCGAACGCGGATACCGCGGCCAGCGCCAGAACCAACGAAATTCGAATCATTCGCATCAGGAATGCTTGTCCTCCTCTTGCTCCCTATGAGCTGCTTCCAGCATAAGTCCCCACGAAACCCGAGTAAACTAGAGGACCTATACACTATCGCGAAACGGGAGGGCAAAAGGTGCAGGGCAGCGAAGATTTTCTACGCGGCAAGGTGGCCGTGATCACGGGCGCCAGCAAGGGGCTCGGGCGGGAAATGGCCGTCTCACTGGGCGGAGCAGGCGTGCGCGTGGTGCTGGTCGCGCGCAATGAAGCGCAGCTTTCAGAGACAGCCACCCTTGTAGAGGCCGCCGGCGGCCGCGCGGATGTCTTCCCCGCCGACATCACCAGCGAGGATGCAGTCCGCTCGCTCGAAGCGTATCTGCGCGAGACTTACGGGGCCGTCAACATCCTCATCAATAACGCAGGTGTCAACCTGCGCAAGCCCGTCACGGATTTCACGCTCGACGAATGGAACTGGGTGCTCTCGACGAACGTGACAAGCGCATTCCTGATGACCCGCTCCTGCGTGCCTCTCATGAAAGGCCACGGCTACGGCCGCATCCTCATGATGACCTCGATGATGAGCCACATCTCGCTGCCGGAGCGTACTGCATATTCAGCTACCAAGTTCGCGCTGCTGGGCATGGTGAAAGCCCTCTCGCTCGAACTCGCGCCCGAAGGCATCACCGTGAACGGGATTAGCCCCGGGCCCTTCCTCACCGAAATGAACCGGCCGTTGCTGCAGGATGAAGAAAAAAACCGGATGTTCCTCTCGAACATCCCCGTGGGCCGTTGGGGAGATCCAAAGGACATCGGCGCGCTGGCGCTCTACCTCTGCCGCCCAGAGGCCTGCTTCCTCACCGGCACCGATATCGTCATCGACGGCGGCTGGACGGCGAAGTAGCCGTGCCCCCTCTGCCCATGCTGCCTCGGTCGCCCGCTCCGGCTTGCTCCGGCAACCGTTGGCGGAACAGCCATTCCACCAGGCCGGGTTCGCTGTATGCCTTGGCGAAAATGTTGTGGCCCATGCCTGCGAACTCGCTGTAGCGCACCGTGCCCCCAGCCGCTTCGATCGCGGCCACCATCTCCCGCGCCCTGGAGACCGGCACGACTGTGTCCGCGTCTCCGTGGAATGCCCACACCGCCGTGGGGTTGGCAACCACCGCACCGGGGTCCCCGCCTCCGCACACCGGTACGATCGCCGCGAAATACCCTGGGTAACGGGTATAGGCCAGCCACGCCCCAAACCCGCCCATCGATTGCCCGGTGAGATACAGCCGCCGCCGGTCCACCGGGAACCGTGCTTCGAGCATCCCGAGCACTTCCATCACCAGCGTGAGCGCTTCCTTAGGCCTGCCATCTCCGGATGCCGGGGCGCGCCACGCCCGCACCCACGTCTCCCCCGGCGGCGACTCCGCTTGCGGCGCCACTACAATGCTCGGATACCTACGCTGCACGTCTTCGCTGGTCCAAAGATCCACCGCCGCGCGCTGGCTGCCGTTCAACGCGCTCCCCGCACCCGGCCCGCTCCCGCTAGAACCATGCAGCACGGTCACGATCGGCAACAATTCTCCGCCGCCCGTCGCGGGAAGCGCCAGGTAGTAGCGCAACGTTTCGCCGCTCGCGCTCTCGTACCGGCAATCGAGCCACGGCGCTTTCGGCCCGGCCACGCAACCGGGCGGCGGCATTAGCGCGGCGGATGGCTGTATGCCGGGCGGCCCAGGTCTCCCCACATCCGGAACGGACGTGGAAGGCGGCGCCGATGGCGGCGCCACCGGAACCGGCACGCGTTGCCGCTTCTTCGCGCAACCAGCCAAGCCCATCAGTGCGAGCATGATCGCGAAGCATCCCAGCCAGCCCTTTGCCCGCCGCGTCATCAATCTTTCCAGTGTAGGCGCAAGCGAAGGTCCCCATCCGGGCGTGCCGGTTATATACTCGTTGTCAATCGCACGCGCCGCGCCGCGCTCCCGCGCACCTCTTCGAAAGGATTACCCTTATGAACGCCGATGCCACCGCCACCCCTCGCCGCGACTTCCTGAAAGCCGCCACCGCCACGGGCATCCTCGTCGCCAAGCCGGAAACCGTGTTTGGCTCCCAGGCGAATTCCACCGTAGAAGTGGGGCTCGTCGGCTGCGGAGGCCGCGGCAACTGGATTGCGCCCTTCTTCCCCGAGTTCGCCGGCGCGCGCATCGTCGCCGTGGCCGAAGTCATCAAAGATCGCCTCGATTCCACGCGCGATAAATTCAAAGTCGAATCCTCGCGCGCCTATTACGGCCCCGATGCATACAAGGAACTCGCGCACTCGAAGCTCGACGCCGTCATCCTCGAAACGCCCCCCATCTTCCGCCCGCAACACGCCGCGGAAGCCGTGAACGCGGGCAAGCACGTCTACCTCGCGAAGCCTGTGGCCGTGGATGTCCCCGGCTGCAAGAGCATCCTCGAAACCGGTCAGGCCGCCCGCGCGAAAAAGCTCAGCTACTGGGTGGATTTCCAATCCCGCGCCAGCCAGGTCTTTCAGGATGTGGCCGCCCGCATCCATCGCGGCGATCTCGGCAAGCCCGCCTTTGCCCAGGTTTTTTACTACGCCGGCCGCCCCGCCCCCGATAAAGGCACTCCGGGCATGGACCCCGGCCAACGCCAGATTCTCAACTTCTACATGGATCGCGCCACCGGCGGCGACATCATTGTCGAGCAAAACATCCACGTCATCGACATGGCCAACTGGTACCTGAACGCCCACCCAACCCAGGCAAGCGGTACCGGCGGCCGCACCGATTGGAGCGGCACCAAGTACGACGCGCAGGACGCCTACGATCATTTCGCGGTCAATTTCTGGTATCCCAACAACGTTCACGCTTCCTTCAGTTCCCACCAGTTGGGGCATTTCTCCGATCTCTGTGTACGTGTATTCGGCATCAAAGGCGCGGCGGATACTCACTACGGCGGCTCCGTCCGCATCACTGGGCCCAACGCCTGGTTGGGTACGGAAAAGGACGACACCTTCCGCCAGGGCGCCATCAACAACGTGGTTGCCTTCATCCGCGCCGTCCGGGAAGGAACGCCGATCTACAATGAAGAGGAATCCGTAAAGAGTAACCTCACCGCCATCCTGGGCCGCATGGCCGCCTACGCTAATGGCCCGGTCATCACCTGGGATGCGATGATGAAATCCACCGAACGCTACGAAGCAAATCTGAAGTTGAGATGGTAAACAAGACAACCTGGTCCCGGCGTGCCTTCCTGGCGGGCAGCGCCGCGGCGGCCGCCGCACCCGCCTTCCCCCGCCCCGCAGGGCTCAAGATTGGCGTGATGGATGGCGTGCTCGGCCTTCCCATGAAGCCCGAAGCCTTCGCCAAAGCCAAGGAGTTGGGTTTTGAAGGCATGCAGGTCACGCTCGGCCGCGCCCGCAAAGGCACGGCGCTGCCGCTCGCCGATGCCGCCCTCCAGGATGCGCTCGTCGCGGCGTCAAAGCAATCCGGCGTTCCCATCGTTTCGACCTATCTCGACGTTCTGCACGATGATTGTCTCGGCGCTTCCGGCGAAGCTTCCGATCGCGTGCTCGAGGGCATTCGCATCTCCCGCGCGCTCAACGCCCCCGTCCTGATGACCGTCTTCTTCGGCAAGTGCGAGCTGAAAACGCACGGCGCGACGGAGAAAGTGGTCGAGGCCTTCCGCTATCTCGCGCCCGCGGCGGCCGACGAAGGGATCGTGCTTGGTTTCGAAAGCCTGCTCACCGCCAAGCAAACTCTCTACGTCATCGAAAAGGTGAACTCCCCCGCGCTCAAGGTTTACTACGACGTGGGCAACGCCGTGAACCTGATCGGAACGGACCCCGCCGCGGAACTGCAGATCTTCGGAGCCGATCAGATCTGCCAGTTGCACTTCAAGGACAAAGGCTTCCTCGGCGAAGGCAAAGTGGATATGCCCAGCATCTATCAGGCGCTCGATGCCATCGGCTATGGAGGCTACGGCGTGCTCGAAACCGCGTCGCCCACGAAGAACATTGACGCGGACCTCAAGCGGAATCTCGACTATCTGGCCAGGCTCTAGCCCACTCGCCCGCGGAACCCACCCGCGCCGGGCCGCTTTGCCCCGGATGCTATTCTGAAGTCACCGGCTTGGGGCGCGCAGCACGCGTTTGCCCCAGCCCTGCGGCTTCCCCGTTGAACTTCATGCAGCGCAGCTATTTCACCACTCCGGGCGGGATCAACGTAACCCGCGCTCTCACGTCCGTTCCCTTTCTCGAAGGGATGGACGATC
>JADYZL010000530.1 GCA_020853155.1 Bryobacterales bacterium | reverse complement strand
TTCGTGAAGTCGTAATCGAGGGTCGTCCAGGCTTTGAAGAGGGGATAGCCGGCGGGAATATCGGTGGTGTTCTGGGCGATCCGCATGATCAATTCCGTGTCGTGATCGACGTAGATGAGGCCTTCCTGGCCGGCAATCACGGGGTCAAGGTCATCGTATTTGACGGTCCATTTGGAGTAGCGGCGGGGGAGCTTATAGGAGAAGACGTGCATGAGGCGGCCGCGCAGGGTGCCGTAGCGGAGCCAATGAAACTCCGTGTGGGATTCCTTCTCGAAGATTTCCTTGAGCATGGTGCCGAACTCACCGGTGCTCGAAGCGCCGCCTAGCTGCTGGATGGCCATGTTCTGGACGGGTTGGTTATTGACCAGGATAACGTCGTAGTTTTCCTTGTCTTCGAAGTAGCTGAGCTTGGCGGTGACGGTATCCTGCTTCTGCCAGAGCTCGAGGCCGGAAGGATCGACGTAGCGGCGCGTGACTTGAACGCAGATGAAATCCGGGAGGTTCTTCGAATAGTTGGCGGCGTACTCGCGCATCCAATCGAGGATGCGTTTTTGATCTTCCGCGGAGGGGGCGGGGCGGGATGGAGGAGCGGCGACTTCCTTCGCGCTTACGGGCGAGGCCGGGGGAAGGCTCCTGCTGCGCGCGGCGAGGGCTTGCAGGGCCTCTTCGGTTTTCGGGCCGACGCCTGCCGCCTTCATTTCGACCAGGAAGCCGTCCGGCAACTGCGACGTGAGCTTGACCTTGGCGAGGTAACTGGCGACATCCTTGTCTTTCCAGTTGAGCTTGACGGACGAGGTGAGAAAAGACTCGAGTTTTTCGAGCGTGAGCGTCTGGGCCGAAGCCGCCACGGACACGACCAGGAACAGCGCCACTCGAAGAAATCGACCCATACCCTCTCTTGACGTTAGCGGGGGCGGCCTGCGTTGCGCAAACTCGCCGCCCTTCGGGACCGGGTTAGTGCGCCGGGAGCTTCACGACGTCGCGGATGGCTGCGATCGCGAGCGGAGCGATGGCCCGGTAACCGGCCGCATTGGGATGCAGACCGTCATCGGAAAACTCCTTGCGGAGCGCGCCGGTGTTATCGGCCAACGCTGTGTAGTAATCGACGATCTTGTAGTGGCGCCGAGCCGCCTCCTGCTTCAGCCAGATATTGAGCGCGGCAATGCGGCTGGGGGAGCGACGCTGGGTCTGAATGAAGCGCATGCCACGGCCCTCGGCGTAATCGCTCACGGGCATGACGGTAGCGACGATGACTTTGATGCGGTGCTTATCCGCGAGGTCAAACATGCTTTCGAAGTTGCTCTCAATGACTTCAGAAGGCACGGCATTGGCGATATCGTTCGTGCCTGCGAGGATAAGCATGGCGGCGGGGTGGAGATCGATGACGTCGCGCTGGAAGCGGCCGAGCATGTGGCCGGTCATCTGCCCGCTGATGCCGCGGTTGACGAAATCGTAGCCGGGGAAATATTCTTCGAGGCGCCAGGAATCCGTGATGGAATCCCCCATGAAGACGACGCGGGGCGATTTGGCGTTGGGTGCGGATAGCTTGGCGTTCGCTTCGCGGTAGCGGGCGAAGTTGTCGCGGTCAGACCCTCGCAAGGAAGCTTGATTGCGCCGCAGAAGTTCCATTTCCCAGGCGTCGAGCCGGAGGAAGAGGCTGCGCAATTCGGCCACCTGCTTTTCCGTGGTTTCCGGGAGAGGGAAGGGCTTCTCCATCGAGTCGAGCAGTTGGAGGTAGCCGCGCAGGGCAGCGTTGAGGCGATGGACTTCCATGGCGTTCTGGCTGCCGCCGTTGGAGTTCAGGTTGAGGACCGCTTGCTTCGCCTGTGCTAGGAGCGGCTCTCCGGCGCGGGAGAGATTGGGGATGAGAATGGCGGTGCTTTCGACGAGTTGCGCGCTGCGATCATAGGCGGGCAGCATCCCATTGCCGTTCCAGCGCGCGACTGCCGCCTCCGGCGTGGGCGCGGGCGCAGCCGTCTGCGCCGGAAGTGACGGCACGCATGCCAGACAGACCAGACTCGCGCCAATCAAGAGCGCCCGTGTTTGAGGATTCCAGCGCATCGCGAACAACCAACCTCCAAGAAAGGGTCTCTTCCACTATAAGCAAAGCGGAGAGGGAGGGCCTGAGCGGATGAGGGCCGGACAGCGGCGGATGGCGGGCCGCTAGGTTGGAATCGAACCATCCGCGAGGAAAGCGGACTTCCGCGCAGAGTACTGCGTAGTGCAACGGCATGTCGAAGCCGAACGCCGGACCCGCGCGGTTGGTTTGTAAACTCGCTTTCCATTAATAAATATAAAGGAAGATATTCCTTGACTACCAAGCAGTGCTGGGATACAAATACCCTAATTGTGCGGTTGGTTCAGGCGAGGCAACCAGGAATTGTCTACCGGCTAGAGATGTCCGCAGGGCTTATTTTGCCCGGACGACGCCGCGCGCGGCACGGCCAGCGATATTTGCGTCTCCAGTTTCCCGCGAACCTCGGCCTACTTCCGCAGAATAACGAAAGGGGTCACTCCGAATGTCGAGACTACGTGTCTTTGCAGTGAGAGTTCTTATCATTTTGATGGCGCTCGTCCCGGCTGCGACGACCGCCGCCCAGGAGTTCCGGGCAACGATTTCCGGCCACGTTTTCGATTCTTCCGGGGCGGCGATCCCCGGAGCGAAGATCCAGGCCGTCAACATCGCGAACAATGAAAGTTCGCAGGCAACGACGAATAGTTCGGGCGTCTATTCGATTCCGTTTCTTCGTCCGGGTTCATATAAGATCACCGCGACGGCGGATGGCTTCAAGACCTACGCGCGGGAGAATGTCGTCCTGCAGGTGGGCCAGATCGCCGGTATCGATATCAACCTCGAAGTGGGCGCCATCACGGAGACCGTGGAGGTGACTTCGCAAGCGGCGCTGCTCGAGACGCAAACCGCCTCCCGTTCCGGGGTGGTGAATAATCAGCAGGTGGCCGAATTGCCGCTGAATGCGCGCAATCCGTTCATGCTGGGCACGATGATGTCCGGCGTCACGTTCCGGGGTGCGGCCATTTGGCAGCGGCCGTTCGACAATGGAGCGATCGCGCAGTGGAGCGTGAACGGCGGGCGCCAATCGAACAATGAGTTCATGATGGACGGAGCGCCCAACAACGCGCAGGCCGGGCTGAACAACATCGCTTATGTGCCGATTGTCGATGCGGTGCAGGAATTCAACGTGCAGATGAATTCCTACGATGCGCAATACGGCAAAACGGGCGGCGGGGTGTTCAACGTCGTGCTGAAGAGCGGCACGAACGACTTCCACGCTACGGGCTGGGAATTCATGCGGCGCAAGTGGTTGGACGCCAATACGTTCCAGGGAAATGCAGTGCCACGTGCGGCGGGAGTGGAGAATGAACGGGCGAACCACACGCTGGATCAATACGGGTTCCAACTGGAAGGCCCGGTATATTTGCCGAAGTGGCTCAAGAAGGATTCACCGGTAAAGCTTTATTACTTGGGCAGCTTTGAGAATTACCGGGAGAAGACGCCGAACCCGCTGACGAACTCCTATCCCGAAGCGGAGATGCGCACGGGGGATTTTTCCAAGCTGACCACCTCGGATAATAAGCCGGTGGTGATCTACGATCCGCTGAATGCGACGGACCCTGGTGGAAACCCAATCCGATCGCCGTTTGCGAACAACCGGATTCCGCAGGCGAGAATCAACCCGGTTGCGGCCGCAGTGAGCGCGTTCATGCCCCTGCCGAACTCTCCGGCGCGGGCGGGGTCACGGTATTCGACGAACAACTTTCTGACTCCGGAATATGTCAACAACGACAAGTTTTACAACCTGATTCTGAAATTCGACTGGAATTTTGGCGACAATCACCGGGCGTTTTTCCGCCATGCCTCGAACGACCGCACGGAAGACCGGGCGGTGAACGGGATCGACAACAAAGTAGGCACGGACGGCCAGCAACCCTTCCAGCGCATCAACGACGCCTATGTGGCGGACTGGGTGGCGACGCTGACCCCCACGCTGGTGCTGAACGTACGCGGTTCCTACAACCGCTTTATTGAAAAAGGGCTGGGGCGCGCGAATGAGAACTTCGACCTGACGTCGCTCGGGCTGCCCGCCAGCATGGTGAGCCAACTCCCCGGGCCGGCCTTCTTCGGACGCTGGGAGATGACGGGATATTCCTCGATCGGGCGCTACCAGAGCGTGAACATCACGAACAATTACAATCTGGCTACGAACCTGACGCTGATCAAGGGCGCGCACACCATGAAGACCGGCATCGATCTTCGGCGCGGGCACTTCATCCGGCAGGATACGGGGAACATCCTGCAATTTCAGAATTCCGCGGCCTGGACGCAGAGGCTTTACAACCAAGGGGAAGCAACTTCGGGCGACGGCTATGCTTCTTTCCTGCTGGGCACGCCCACTGGGGGGAGCTCCAATTACCCGGTGTTCCCGTTTTACCGGCAGTGGTATTTCGCCCCCTACTTCCAGGACGATTGGAAGGTCAACCGCAAGCTGACGCTCAACCTCGGGCTGCGCTGGGACTACAACGGCCCCACGGACGAGAAGTACAACCGCATGAACCGCGGTTTCGACGCCTCCGAAGCCAGCCCAATCGCGGGCCAGATATCGGCGGCGAATCTGGCGCTCTATCCGCAGCTCAAGAATCTGAGCGGAGGGCTGCTTTTCGCGGGCGTGGGCGGCCAGCCAACCATCGCCTATAAGCGCGATCTAAACAATTGGCAGCCGCGCGCCGGCTTCGCCTATGCCTGGAATGACAAGCTGGTGATCCGCGGCGGCTACGGCATGTACTACATGAACCCAACGAACGACGCACAGATCAACTCGGGCTTCCAGACGAATACGCCGCTCGTGAACTCACTCGATGGCAATCGGACGCCGATTCCCAACGTGTATTCAAACCCCTTCCCAGAGGGCATCAACCAACCAGCAGGAGCGGCCAAGGGCGCGCTGACCTTCGCCGGGCAGAACAGTGACTGGTTCAACCCGAACTTCGATACTCCGCTGGTTCACCAGTTTTCGCTGGGCTTCCAATACCAGACGAGCCAATCGAGCACCGTCGAACTCTCGTACGTGGGCAGCCGCTCCCGGGGGCTGAACGATGAACGAGACTACAACCTGCCCAGCCTCGATTTCCGCAAGCAATGCAACCTCATCGAGGGTGGAAGCGCGACGTACTGCGACGCGCAGGTGCCGAACCCATTCAAGGGTATTGAAGCATTCCGCGGGACGAGCTATTTCACGTCGAGCAACATCAGCCGGTTCAACATGGCACGCCCATTCCCGCAATTCAACGGCGTCATGAAGCAGAAGGGGCTGGACACGTCGGACATCTGGTACAACTCGATCCAGGTGAACTATAACCAGCGGCTTGGCAATGATCTGACGATCGTCAGCAACTACACGTTCAGCAAGATGGTGGAACAATGGGGCTTCAATGACCCCTACGCGGGAGTGGCGCAGCGGGGCCTGTATTTTCTGGACCGGCCGCACTACTTCAAGTTCACCACCGTGTATGAATTGCCTTTCGGCAAAGGCAAGAAGTTCGCAGGGGGTGCAAGCGGGGTGACCGATAAGCTGCTTTCGGGGTGGCAGGTGACCACGTTCTACACCAATGCGAGTGGCGAGCCGACCGATTTGCCGGGTAATGTGTTTCAGCTCCGGGATCCCTCGATCGCGGATGTGGACTGGAAGGCACACCAGGTTCGGGGCTTCCACGGTTGCACCGAGCGGTTGTTCAACAACGGCACGACGACCCGGCTCAACTGTGCGGCGGGCGAGGATCCGTATTGGCTGATGCTGCCGAGCTACGCGCCGCGGGCAACGCCGACGCGCAGCGGGCAGATCCGCAAGCACCAGGCGTTTACGATGGACGCCAGTCTGAACAAGATGACGCAGATCACGGAGCGGCTGCGCGTGCAGTTCCGGGCAGAGGCGTTCAACCTGTTCAACCACAACTATTTTGGACGGGACAGCTTCAATACCGACCCGACGAATCCGAACTTCGGGACGGTGTTCCCGGCGACGGTTTCGAACCAGAACAGCTTCCCGCGCCAGATTCAATTTGGCTTCAAGGTGTTCTGGTAGAAGCGGGCGTCCCGGATAGAGACTGAACCCGATCCATGGGGCGCCGGCGGAGCTTCCGCCGGCGCCCCTTTTCCTTTGGCGCGTTTCACTCTGGGCAGAGATGCGATGCTGGAGCAAACCCGGACGGACCATGCCGTCCGCTGTATACTGTGCGCTGTATGTTTGTTTGGATCAAGAAGCTGCACATGTATGCGGGGTTGCTGACGTTCACCGCGCTGGTGGTTTGGGGCATCACGGGGATCCACGCGGTCTTTCTTCCGGCGCCCGGCTCCCAGGAAACGCTGCCGGCGGAAGTGCGCGAGATCGCTTGGAAGGCTCCCGGCAATCTCGACGATAAAGCGCTTTCCCGGGCTGCGATTGCGGCGAGCGGGCTTCGCACGGTGGGCCAGCCGGTGCTACACCGGCGCGATGAGCAGCAGAACCTGACGTTCGCCGTCTTTGGACCGAACGGGCGGCGGGACTTGACCTACCTTGAAAACGAGGGCAAGCTGCGCGTGGAAATCCGGCGGAACTCGCTGGCCGCGTTTCTGAGCGAATCGCATGCTGGAAGCACGCGGCGTGGCCCGCCCGAGTGGGGCGCGCGGGTTTGGGGGGTGTATAACGAATTCTCGAACTGGGCATTCACGTTCCTGATTTTCAGCGGGATCTATTTGTGGCTGGCAACGCGCCCGCGGATCGTTTGGGCGTGGAGCACGCTGGCTCTGGCGGCGGCGATCGTAGCGGCACTGTGGTGGGGGGCGAGGTAAGCGAT
>JADYZL010000529.1 GCA_020853155.1 Bryobacterales bacterium | reverse complement strand
GGCAGCAACAACATCGCCTACGTGCCGATCGTCGACGCGGTGCAGGAATTCAACGTCCAGATGAACTCCTACGATGCGCAATACGGCAAAACGGGCGGCGGCGTTTTCAACGTCGTGCTGAAAAGCGGCACGAACGACTTTCATGCCACGGGCTGGGAGTTCATGCGCCGCAAATGGCTGGATGCCAACACGTTCCAGGGCAATGCGGTTCCCCGGGCCGCCGGCGTGGAGAACGAACGCGCAAACCACACATTAGATCAGTATGGGTTCCAATTGGAAGGCCCCGTGTATCTGCCGAAGTGGCTCAAGAAGGATTCGGCAGTGAAGCTCTATTATCTCGGCAGCTTTGAAAACTACCGGGAGAAGACGCCCAACCCGCTGACGAACTCGTATCCGGAAGCGGAAATGCGCACCGGAGATTTCTCTAAGCTTGTGACCTCCGATAACAAGCCGATTGTCATTTACGATCCATTGAACGCCACCGATCCCGGCGGCAACCCGATCCGCTCTCCGTTCGCGAATAATCGAATTCCTCAAGCGCGCATCAACCCGGTGGCCGCGGCCGTGAGCGGATTCATGCCGTTGCCGAATTCTCCGGCGCGGGCGGGATCGCGCTATGCGACGAACAATTTCCTGACCCCGGAATATGTCAACAACGACAAATTCTACAATCTGATTCTGAAGTTCGACTGGAACTTCGGCGACAACCATCGCGCCTTCTTCCGGCACGCTTCGAACGACCGGACGGAAGACCGGGCCGTGAACGGAATCGATAACAAGGTTGGCACCGACGGCCAGCAGCCGTTCCAGCGCATCAATGACGCGTACGTGGCGGACTGGGTGGCAACGCTGACGCCCACTCTGGTCCTCAACGTTCGCGGATCCTACAATCGCTTTATCGAGAAGGGCCTGGGCCGCGCGAATACGGACTTCGATCTGACCTCGCTTGGATTGCCCGCCGGCATGGTAAGCCAACTCCCCGGGCCGACCTTCTTCGGGCGGTGGGAGTTCACCGGCTATTCTTCGATCGGGCGTTACCAGAGCATCAATATCACGAATAACTACAATCTCGCGACGAACCTGACGATGATCAAGGGCGCGCACACGATGAAGGCGGGCATCGATCTTCGTCGCGGCCACTACATCCGGCAGGATACCGGAAATATCCTGCAGTTCCAGAACAATGCCGGTTGGACGCAGCGCTTGTACAACCAGGGCGAAGCGACCTCGGGAGACAGCTATGCTTCGTTCCTGCTGGGCACGCCCACGGGCGGCAGTTCCAATTACCCGGTATTCCCCTTCTTCCGCCAGTGGTATTTCGCACCCTATTTCCAGGACGACTGGAAGGTGAGCCGCAAACTGACGTTGAACCTCGGCCTGCGCTGGGATTACAACGGGCCCACGGACGAAATGTACAACCGCATCAACCGCGGATTCGACGCCTCCGAGGCCAACCCGATCGCGGGACAGATCTCGGCGGCGAATCTGGCGCTCTATCCACAGCTCAAGAACCTGAGCGGCGGTTTGCTTTTCGCGGGCGTGAACGGCCAGCCGACCCTCGCCTACAAGCGGGACCTCAACAACTGGCAGCCTCGGGCGGGATTCGCCTACTCTCTGAACGACAAACTGGTGCTTCGCGGTGGTTACGGACTTTACTACATGAATCCGACGAACGACGCGCAGATCAGTTCGGGCTTCCAAACCAGCACTCCACTCGTGAACTCTCTCGACGGTAACCGGACTCCGATTCCGAATGTGTATTCAAACCCATTCCCGACCGGCATCAACCGGCCCGCCGGATCCGCGCAGGGCGCCCTGACCTTCGCCGGGCAAAACAGCAACTGGTTCAACCCGAACTTCAATATCCCGCTGGTTCATCAGTTTTCCATGGGCTTCCAATACCAGACGAGCCAGTCGAGCACGATCGAGTTCTCCTACGTGGGAAGCCGGTCTCGCGGTCTCAACGATGAGCGGGATTACAACATCCCGAGCCTCGATTTCCGCAAGCAGTGCAACCTGATTGAGGGCGGAAGCGCTTCGTATTGCGATGCGCAGGTACCCAACCCCTTCAAGGGAATCGAAGCGTTCCGGGGCACGAGCTACTTCACGGCGAACAATATCAGCCGGTTCAACATGAACCGCCCATTCCCGCAGTTCAGCGGCAATATGCAGCAGAAGGGACTGGACAGTTCGGACATCTGGTACAACTCCCTCCAGGTGAACTACAATCAGCGTCTTGGCGACGACCTGACGATCGTCACCAACTACACGTTCAGCAAGATGGTGGAGCAGTGGGGCTTCAACGATCCCTACGCGGGAGTAGCGCAGCGGGGCCTGTATTTCCTGGACCGTCCGCACTACTTCAAGTTCACGACCGTGTATGAACTGCCCTTCGGCAAGGGCAAACAGTTCGCGCCCGGCGTGAGCGGAGTTGCCGATAAGCTGCTTTCCGGCTGGCAGGCAACCGCATTTTTCGCGAACTCCAGCGGCGAACCGACCGATCTGCCGGGCAACGTCTTCCAACTCCGCGACCCCTCGATCGCCGACGTGGATTGGAAGGCGCATCAGGTTCGCGGCTTCAACGCTTGCACGGAGCGGCTTTTCAACAACGGCACGACCACGCGCCTCAATTGCGCGGCGGGCGAGGATCCTTACTGGCTGATGCTGCCGAGCTACGCGCCGCGGGCAACTCCCACGCGCAGCGGGCAGATCCGCAAGCACCAGGCGTTCACGTTGGACGCATCCTTGAACAAGATGACGCAGATCACCGAGCGGTTGCGCGTGCAGTTCCGCGCGGAGGCGTTCAACCTGTTCAACCACAACTATTTCGGGCGGGATAGCTTCAACACCGATCCGACGAATCCAAATTTCGGGACGGTGTTCCCGGCAACCGTTTCGAACCAGAACAGCTTCCCGCGCCAGATTCAGTTTGGCTTCAAGATCTTCTGGTAGAAAGCCCGTTCGAGAGCAAGAAGGGTGGCCGCGGATCGTCCGCTGCCACCCTTCTTCTTTCTCCAATTGCAGC
>JADYZL010000528.1 GCA_020853155.1 Bryobacterales bacterium | reverse complement strand
GGTGCTATCCTAGCCACGTGCCAATCACTCCTCAAGACGTTCAATCTCTATTTGAGCAAGCCGGAGCCTACTTGAGCGGACATTTTTCGCTCACCAGCGGCTTGCACAGCCCGAACTACCTGCAATGTGCCCTGGTCTTAGCGGATCCGGCACGCGCGGAGCGGTTGGGACAGGCCCTCGCGGCCGTCCTCGAACAAACCGCGAAAACGCGCCCCGATCTCGTGATATCCCCGGCCTTGGGTGGCGTGGTGATCGGCCATGAGGTCGCGCGCGCCTTGGGCGTGCCGTTCCTCTTCACGGAGAGAGACGCGAATAGAGTAATGACCTTGCGCCGCGGTTTTTCGTTACAGCCCGGCCAGAAAGTCTACGTGGTGGAAGACGTGATCACCACCGGGGGCAGCACGCGCGAGGTGGTGGAAGTGGTGGAAGCGGCGGGCGCCGTGGCTCTAGCGGCCGGATCCATCGTGGACCGTAGCGGCGGAAAGGCGGACGTGGGAGCCCCGCGCGTGGCGCTCTGGGAATTGGCGGTCGAATGCTACCCGCCGGAGTTTTGTCCCTTGTGCGACAAGGGTTTGCCCGTAGTAAAGCCGGGGTCGAGGGGGGAGGCGCCACGCGTTTAGTTCGTGATGGTGCAGGTTGCGATGGCGCACGGGGCATCTAAGCAGCCTCGGCGAAAGCGGCGCGGCGTCACGGCCTGCATCCGCGGATACCCTCATGAGATCTCTGAAGCGGCACGGGCATGCGAACACTACCGTTAGCAACCCGAACCTGCTTTATTCCGGAGGGAGGTCCACCAACCTCTCGAAATCCTCCACCGCCAACGACCCGTCGGCGAGGCCATGGACGAGATCGTTCGGATCAATAAGCTTGCCGGAATCCGATTGGGAGAGCGTCACCCCCTTCGCAAGGTCGAATCGCATGTCCCAACTGCGCGCCAGCAGGTTCTTGATCAGGAATCCGGAGAGGGAATTCGGCATGGAGGCAAGACGGTTCTCGAACTGTGGCGGGAGAAAGGGCATGTGCACCTCTTCGTAGACGAGGTGGCTCGCCTCCTGCACGATACCGGGGAGATCCCTCAGCGTGCGGCCGGCGAAGAGTTCCGCGCCCTCATGCAGCATGTCGTCAATCTCAGCGAGGATGACTACGCCGGGGTAATCTTCCCAGGAGATACGGGCAAGCGGCTCTTCATTGCGCGGCGTCATTCCAAAGGCCATCGTGCGGCGAATGACCTTCTCTTCCGCGCCCCCATCGTCGAACAGGAGAGCGGCAGGGCGGGAATCCCAAACGGTGGCAGTGACTTCCTCGGCCGCATCCAGCGCCAGCAGCCGCATCCGGTGCGGTTGCCAGCGGGCAATTTCGCCGAGTTCATATTTGGATTCCAGATTCACCGGGCGGTCCGCGTCGGTATCCATCAACCACTCCGCCCCGGTTTCCTCATGGAGGCGGCGGAAACCCGCCATGGTGGGGGGCAGATAGCCTCGCTGCCAGGCGGGCTCCAGCCAGATTTGCTGATATACGGGGAAAACCCACTCCGCAAACCAGCTCTTTTCAATCCAGGAGGCGACGCAGCGTTTGCCGAAGAGGGTCGCCAGCACGCGGTCTGTCTCCATTTCTGCGAATAACCGCCAGGTACGCAGGGCGTCCAACTCAATCTCCCGCAATTGACTGGCCCAGAACAAACGCCTTGCCGCGCCGAATCCCGAGGCTCCGCGGTTGAACCAATCAGCCAGCAAGTCGATTTGAGCGAGCACGCGATTCGCAAGCCAGCCCGGCATCCTGGGTTGGAGAATGGCTTTCGCGAGATCGCAGCGAAGCTCAAAATTCGAACACACAGCCGCTCGCGAAATATCCACGCGAAGGGTACGGCTGCCTAGCGCACGATCATCCGGATCTTCCGGCGCGCCCCAGTGACGAAAGATGGGGCTAAGCCGGAAAAGAACGCGGCTGGGCGGTGTTCTACCTAAGTCCACCGCGGTCTGGCTGGCGATATCCTTCAACCGTGGATACAGATCGAGCGCTTCCTCATCCGCCTCGGCAATCGGGGGATAAGAAGACTTGTAATCCGAGCGGGCAAGCCAAAGAGGCGCGCTTGCAATCAGAACGAGAATCGCTCCGGCGATGGAACCCGCGTAGGCGATGCCCATCGCGGCTGCTACCAACAGGGCGAGAAGGCAACCCACCGCGACAACGGGTAGCCATGGATGGAGCACAAGCATGCCGCCCAGCAGGCAGAGGTATAGCCGCACTTCAACCAACAGTCTAGATAGCCGCGTCGACATGGGTCAGAGCCGCGCCCCCTCGGCGCGGGAATCGCAGACACTTGCATCATATAACCGAGTACTCCGATTGCAAGTCGAAAGCGACAAAATCGAACATTCCCGTTGCGAAGGCGTCAAAGCACCGGCAAGGATGCTTCCTCTCACGGCATTCGCGCTGCCGCCTGAACGTATTGGCGAAGCGGCATCCGATACGATATAACGTCCCTATGCCGGAAGTCCGATATTTGAATCGTCGCGCCTATGCTCTCGAGAACGAGTTTCTGCGAGTGATCGTCACGGTGGAAGGCGGGCACCTCGCCGCGCTCATCGACAAAGCCTCGGGGGTAAATCCGCTTTGGACGCCGCCTTGGCCAACCATCGAACCCTCGGCTTATGACCCCGCGAGCCATGCTGCCATTTACGGTAACGATGCAGAGAGCCGCTTGCTCGCCGGAATTCTCGGCCACAACCTCTGCCTGGACCGGTTTGGCCCTCCCACGGAGAGCGAGGCTGCCGCGGGACAGGTGGTGCATGGGGAAGCCCCGGTCGCGGTTTATGGCTTTAAGGAGACGGAGGACACCCTGGTTGCGAGCGCAACGCTCCCGGTGGCGCAACTCGCATTTGAGCGGCGCCTGCATCTGCCGGCCGGGTCGCACGCCGTAACCATCACGGAAACGGTCACGAATTTGAACGCCGCGGATCGCGCCGTGGGCTGGACGCAACACGTCACGCTGGGGCCTCCCTTCGTGGAACCCGGCAAGACCGTCTTCCGCTCGAACGCGACGCGATCCAAGGTGGTGGAATCCGATTTCACCGGGGGCAAAGGCTATATGCGGATTGGCGCGGAGTTCGATTGGCCCAACGTGCCCGATCTCGAAGGCGGCACGCGGGACATGCAGGTCTACCCGAATCTCGAAGTGTCGGCGGCCTATTCGGCGCATCTGGTGGGAGCGTCGGAAGCACCGGCCTGGTTCGCCGCCTGGCACCCGGATCTGCGGATCGGTTGCGGCTATCGCTGGGATCCCAAGGACTTCCCGTGGCTCGGAATCTGGGAAGAGAATCGCGCCCGTCAGCAGGCGCCGTGGAACGGGAAGACCATCACGCGAGGACTGGAATTCGGCGTCTCCCCCTTCCCCGAAAGTCGAAGGGCGATGCTGGAGCGCGGGCCGCTGTTCGGAACGCCGACGACCCGCTGGATTCCCGCGCGGCAAAGCGTCACCGTGGCTTATGAAGCTTGGTGCGGCCCGATGGATCAGCCCCCCGCTCGCTAGACCGGCGGTACGTCCATCCCTTGCTAGCGAAGGATATCGAGCTCCACTTTGTGAGGCAGAATACCTGCTTCATAGCCGAGATCCAGAATCAACTGGGCGGCTTTGGGGACATCCTCTCCACAATCCGCCGTGTGATGGTTCACGTACATCCCGACGAACTTGTCCGCCAGGGACGGCTCCGTGTCACGGGCGAACTGCATGGCGTAGTTGAGCGCCTCTTCCCGATGGTCGAGCGCATACTGGATGCTCTCGCGCATCAGCCGCGCGCACTCATTCTTGATCTCCGGGGAGAGGTCCCGGCGCAAGACATTGGCTCCAAGAGGCAGCGGCAGATCGTACTTTGCACGCCACCATTTGCCGAGATCGAGCACGTTCTGCAGGCCGAGATTCCCGTAAGTGAGTTGCCCCTCGTGGATCACCAGCCCAAAATCCACGCTCTTGGTCGCCACGGCCTCCAGAATCTGGTCAAACGGCATCACGACTTCTTCGAAATCCGGTTCGTAGAGCCGAAGCGCGAGGTACGCCGTGGTGAGCTTGCCCGGAACGGCAATCCGCTTGCCTTTGATTTCTCCTGCGGGAACGTGACGGAGAGAGGCCAGGATGGGCCCGTAATTATCCCCCACGCTCGAACCGCTGGCCAGAATCTGATACTTATCCGCCACATACGGGTACGCATGATATGAGATTGCGGAGAGTTCGTATTCCCCTTCAAGCGCCTTCTGATTCAGTGTTTGGATGTCCGAGAGGACGTGCCGGAACGTGGCGATCTGCGACCGGATCTTACGGGTCGCCAAGGCGTAAAACATAAACGCATCATCCGAATCCGGCGAGTGTGCGCAGACGATTTCTTGGACGGGAGAATGAGTACTCATACGATTCCAGGGGGGAGTTTCCTCCTCAAGCTTAGCAGACGCCGATTGAAGGAAACGGCGCGGGACTCTCCCGGGCGCGCGGGAACGCGCGAGGGACGAAAGAAAGGGGCATGTGTTTCGCCGGAGAGCGGCCAAATTCGTGCAAAATTACGGTTTCACAGAAAATTGCAACACTTAGGCAAGAATTTGAATCTATCCCACAGTAGGCGAACCCGGGGCCGGATCGCCCTGGGACCGTGGCGCTTCACGCCATTTTGAATCCGATTGCATGCAAACCCGTTCCATTCATCGCTTGTCCGCTCTGCTGGCGTTTTCGACCCTGCTCCTTCTTGTCGTAAGCGGGTTCATGGTAAGCGCGAGCACAGGCTTACCGGTGCCGGGCTGGGCGGAGGGCGGACAGGTGCTGCACCGGGTGCTGGCCGGCGTGGTGGCGCTTCTCTCCATTCTGGTGCTTGCCGCGTGCTGGCGCGCAAGGCGATGGTCCTGGCTGAAGCGGCTGTCCGTTCCCGTTGTGTTGATCGTGGCGGCCCAGGCCGGAATTGGGATGAGTTTAGCGCGAAAGGGCGTGATGCCCTCCGTCAGCGTGTTGCAGGCGATGCTGACGCACGCATTGCTGACGCTGGCCGCGATTCTGTTTTTTGTCTCCTCGCGAAGCTTCGCTCAGGAAGTGGAGCAGGTAGAGGACGAACTTCAACCATCGTTGCGCTCGATTGCATGGTGGCCCTCCGTATTTGTTGTGGCGCAGATATTGCTTGGTTCCGCGTATCGTCACGGAATCATGGGCGTCATTCCACACCTGTCCCTGGCGTTTCTCACCGCGGGAGCGCTGGCGTTTCTGGCGATTCTCGTGGCCACGACGTACCCAACCCATCGTCCGCTGAAGAGGGTAGCGTTCACGGTGGTCTGGTTCACCCTCGCGCAGATCGTGCTAGGCTTGATCGCATTGTTCTATCGCGTACAAGCGGCTTCTCCCGATGCCGCGAACGCCCCCGCTTCCTGGCTGGTGCTCTTCACCGTGGGCCACGTTGTGCTCGGCTCATTCACTCTCGCGGCCACGGTTTGGATGGCGATTGAAATTCGGAAATACGTGCGTCCCGAAGCACCACTGGCTGCAAGAGACCGGCAGCAAGCGGGATCCGCATCGACGTTGGAGACAGAGCTGAACTGAGAGCGATCTACCATGCGGCCCTATATTGCACTTACCAAGCCCAGAATCACCTGGCTCATCCTGATGAGCACGGCGATCGGCTATTACTTTGGGGTCAATGGCTCCTGGAGCTGGCTCACTCTGCTGCACACGATTCTGGGCACGGGGCTGATCGCATCGGGAACCGCGGCGCTCAATCAATGGATGGAGTATAAGTACGACGCCCGGATGAAACGGACTCGCCTCCGCCCGTTGGTGACCGGAGAACTGAAACCCCTGCCCGCCGCGCTTTTTGCCGTCGCGCTTTCCATCGG
>JADYZL010000527.1 GCA_020853155.1 Bryobacterales bacterium | reverse complement strand
CGGAAGAAATACTGTCCGAACCGCCCGCCCGCGAACGGATCGAAGAAATGCTGCGTGTCGTAGAAATGCGTGCGGAACGCCTCGACGATCGAATCCGGCGTGCCGTCATGCCCAAGCATGCGCCAGACAAGCAGCGCCTGCGCGCCGTGCAGCATCGCTTCATAAGCAATCCGGGCTGCCTTCCCGGCGTCCCCGCCCTCGAGCGCCAGTTGCGCCTCGAAGGCTTCCCGCTCGCAAGCGGTCAGTTGAAAGTCGATGGCCGAGATCACTTCGCCCGCGCACTCGCCCGTACCCATATCCTTGATCGTGTATACACGCGGGTCGTGCCAATCCGAGTAATACGAAGGGTCGAGCGCAAAGGGTGGGATATCGCCCAGGTCGTCGATCATCTTCTTGCACTCGGCTTTGCCGATACGGCGGATAAAGGCCTGGAAGCTCTCATTCGCCTCACGATCGTTCACATAGCGGCTCGTAATGCGAGTGACCGCCTCCGGCACTCGCTTCGAAGGCACCGCGCCGATCGCCAGCCCGTAAGATCCCGCGTTCTCCGTCCACTGCCCGCCCAACACCACCTGGAAGTGCGGCGTCGCCACCCCACCCTTGTTGCGGTTCACACCGTAAAAGCCCAAATCGGCAATGTGATGCTGGCCGCAGGAATTGAAGCAGCCGCTCACCTTGATGCGCAGGTTGCGCACGGTCTCCTCAGCCGCTACGCTGCTCTCCGCAAGGCGCATCCGCAGTTCCCCCGCCAACCCGCGCGAGGAGGAGATGCCGAGCTTGCACGTATCCGTCCCAGGGCACGAGGCGATATCGATGATGCTTCCCGCGCCAGCGGCATGCAGTTTGAGCGCCTTCAGTTCTTCGTATACCGCTGGGAGATCGGTTTCCGAAACCCACCGCAGCACGATATTTTGTTCCACCGTCGTCCGGATCGTCTCCTGAATATACTTGCGCGCGATATCGGCCAACCCGCGAAGCTGGTCCGCCGTGATGTCGCCGAGCGGCAGCGCCACGGTCACCGTGACGTACCCGGCCTGGCGCTGCCGGTACACGTTCGAAGCGCTCCAGGTGGCGTACTCCGTGGGTGCGGCTTCAATCTGCACCAGCCCCGCCGCGCGCAGCGGCTGCTCCGGCGGAAGCGCACCCGCCTCTTCGAACGTATCCCAACGAGGATCGTATTCGAGCTTCGCGCGCTCTTCCATCACAAGCCGCTTGAACTCTTCAAGGCCCAGCTTGGCCACCAGGAACTTCATGCGCGCCGTATTGCGGTTCTTCTTCTCGCCCAACCGCGCGAAAACGAGCCCCATGGCCTGCGCCACCGGCAGCAGCTCGCGCACCGGCAGAAACTCTTCGAAGAGCTTCGCTACATAAGGCACCGGACCCAGCCCGCCCCCGACATACACGGAGAATCCCCGTTCAAACTTCCCATCCACTTCCCGGACACGCGCAATGCAGCCGAGATCGTGAATCCGCACGAGCGCGCACGGGTTATCCTCGCAGCCGGAAAATGCGATCTTGAACTTGCGCCCGAACTGCTGCGTGTCCGGGTGTCCCAGCAGGTAATAGGCGCACTGCTTCGCGTATTCCGTAACGTCGAAAGCCTCATCGCGGCAGATGCCGGCAAGCGGGCAGGCCGTCACGTTGCGCACCGTGTTGCCGCACGCTTCCCGCGTCGTGATGCCCACCGCCGCCAGCCGCCGCATGATCGCCGGGGTATCGTCAATATGCACGTAGTGGAGCTGCACGTCCTGCCGCGTCGTCACGTGCGCAATGCCGTCGGAGTATTCCTCGGCCAGTTCAGCCAGCACTTCGAGTTGCCCCGCATTCAATCCGCCGAACGGGATCTTGATGCGCTGCATGCCCGGCGCATCCCAGAGGGTCGAGGGGCCTTTCGTCAGCAACTCACTCGGGTAACTAAGCGTGCGGCTCTCGATGCCGTCGTGCCGCTGCCCGTTGTCGTAGCGTTGTCCGTAGGTGCCCCGCCGCAGCCGCGTTTCGGAAAATACCTTCTCATCGATCTTGCCCTGTTTCCGGAGCAAAATCTCATTCTCGAAAATGTCGAGTTCCGTTCCGAGTGCGGCCGGGATCCGGTCTCCCAGAGCCTGCTTCCATAGCGAATTACTGTTCTTCACCGTGCTGCAACATCCTTCGTTGTACGCATTGGGATCGGGTGATTTGATCAATCCCCCGAAAGTAGATCGAATTTCTAGTGTATCCCCAGAGGAGGTAGTTTGTCACTTGCTTTCTCAGCGCCACCGCTCTTTCCTCTGGGAAGCGCACCCCGGCTTGGAGAGGATCACGCCTCACCCTGCAGCGCCCGCGATTTCATCCGGATCTAGCGCGCGGCCGCGGGATTGGTTCGAAGCTGGCGGATTCGCTCGCGTATGGCATCCCCCGCTGGCAGGTCCGGGTTCACGCGCAGGAAATCTTCGAGCGCATCCGCGCATGCGAGAGGTTTCCCCTGGCGAAGCAGCGCTTCCGCGAGCGAAAGTTGCGGGTAGGAGAAGTGGGCCGGGTCTAGGCGAATCGCTTCCCGAAGGCTCGTTTCCGCCTCGGCGAACCTCCCCTCGTACAGTAACGTCATGCCGAGCTGAGCGTGCGCCAGCGCGTCCTCCGGCTTGCGCAGTACGGCGTGGCGATTGTATTGCTCCGCCTCCCGGTTCCGGCCCAGGTTGATGAGCACGCCCCCCAGGTTCACCAGCGGCGCGTACAGTTGCTCGTCCGTCTCGAGCGCCTTGCGGAACATCTCTTCCGCGACGGAATACCGCTTGGTATGGTAGGCGAGCGTTCCCAGTTGATTCCACGCTTCGCCGAACTGCGGAGAGATCTGCACCGCCTCCCGCAACTTCGCCTCCGCCGCATCCACCTCATTGCGCGAAAGGCGCTTCAGGGCATCCGCGAACGCACGCTGCGCCTCCGGTTTGATCGAAAGCTGCCGGGCGGAGACGTTCAGTGCCGCTTCCCGGTCCAGCGCGGATTCGTCCAT
>JADYZL010000526.1 GCA_020853155.1 Bryobacterales bacterium | reverse complement strand
TCGGCGGTTTGCTGGCCCGCCAGGATGGTTGCGATCCCTCCGAACTCGGTCAGGAAGTAGGGCGCGCCGTTGTAGACGGCTCCGGGGGCCAGCGCGGGCCTGCCATTGCTGGGGACCGTGCTTCCGGGCCGGTGGCTGAGATCCCGGTACTTCGTGAGGAGTTGCGCGCCGTCGCTCGCGTAGTCGTGAATCCCGAGAATATCCGTGGTCTCCACCTGCTCCCAACCGTCGTTCGAGATCACGGGCCGCGAGGCATCGAGCGCGTGGGTTAGGTAGTAGAGGCTGCGGATGTAATCGCGCTGGCGGCTATCGCCGACGTCGGGCACGCCCCAGCTCTCATTCAGCGGCACCCACATCACAAGGGAAGGATGGTTGATATCCCGCTCGACAGCCTCCATCCACTCGCGGGTGAACAAGGCCATGGAGCGTTCATCGTAGCGCACAGGAAACGTATTCGCCATCTCGCCGGAGACCAGAAACCCCATCTTGTCCGCCCAATAGAGGAAGCGCGGGTCTTCCACCTTCTGGTGCTTTCGCGCACCGTTGAAGCCCATCTGCTTTGTGAGTTCAATATCCCGCCTCATCGCTTCATCGGTGGGCGGCGTGAGCGTGCTCTCCGGCCAGTAGCCTTGGTCCAGCACCCACTTCAGGTAGACCTTGCGGCCATTCAGCAGAAACTCGCCATTGCGCACCTCCACGGAACGAAAGCCGAGATAGGATTTCACACGGTCGACGGGCTGGCCCGCGTTCAGTAGGGTGAAGCGCACGTCGTAGAGGTTTGGGTTCGAGAGAGACCAGACGCGTGGATTCTCTACCGAAAGCGAAAGCAGCGCCTTGCCGCCGGTGACGGCCGCGCGGGAGAGGGCCACCACGCGCCCCTCCCAGAGGAGTTCCACTTGAGCCTCCAGGGCGGAAGCATTGCCGGCGGCCACCCTCAGATCGAAGCGGGCATTGCCTCGTTGATCGAACTCGAAACGGCCGGAGGCGAGGTAGCTCTCCCCTGCGTTCTCGAGCCACACCGGTTGCCAGATGCCACTCGTGCGGGTATAGAAAATACCCTGGGATTTTGGCTCCCAATACTGCTTGCCGCGCGGAATCGAACGGTCCGCCGGAGGATCCTCAACGCGAACGGTGATACGGTTCGTGCCCTTCGTCACGAGGTTCGTGATGTCGAGCCGGAATGGCACGTTGCCGCCTTCGTGCGCGCCGGCGAGCGTGCCGTTGATCCAGACTTGCGCGCGGTAATCGACGGCGCCGAAATGGAGCAGCGTCCGCTTCGCGGGCCAGTTGGCGGGAAGCGTGAACTCCCGTTGATACCAGGCGCGCTCCCGGAACTCCGTGATACCGATACCGCTGAGCTTGGTCTCCCACGCATATGGAACAACGATAGTTTCCTTCCAGTTCTGCGGAGTGGCAAACCATCGTTCGCGCAGACCGGCATCTTCCGTGTCGAACCGGAACTGCCAGGCTCCATTGAGCGAAAGCCAGTCCCCGCGCTCCCACTGGGGTTGCGGGAACTCTGGCCGCGGGATCTGGGCGTTGACCGAAGAAGCCACCGCGATCAACGCGATGCCGAGCAGGAGGAAGTGGCGGAGGGTCGTCATCGGGAAATCCTTTACTGGAGTCGTGCCGCCAGCCGAGGGCGGCCGCATGCCCGTGAGGCGGTAGAAGGGTGAGGATATCGCGAGAGGGGATGGAATCTCAACTCAGCGGGGGATCTCCGGAATGCGGACACCGGGGAAGCGCCGGCTGCCATGGCCGGAATCGATGTCCACGCGAACCACTGCCGTGTAGGTAGCGGTTCGCGCGGAACAATGGAGTGCGAACGCGTGGAAGCCCTAATCGACAGCCAGTCTGCCGGCGAACTGCGTGGGAACGCCGTCGACAATCGCTAGGATCTCATGATCTCCGCGCGGCAATGGCGGCACCACCACGTTCAACTGATTGAGTCCGCCGCCGGATTGACCGGCGAACTCGACTTTGGCTTCCACGCCCCCGATGAAGACATGCAGCGCGCCCTTGGCGATCAACTGCGCCGCTCCCGAATAGATGACGCCCGGTTCCACTCCGGGATCCGTTGGGCCGAAGCCGGTTCCAAAGATGGCGATTGTGTCACCCGCCTTGGCCGGGGTCCACTTCGCACCCGCTGCCGGATTCTCGGGGAGGCGGCCAACCGCCCTGCCGTCGGCGAACAGCGCGGCAACCTGGCCGTCCGCATGAATCTGGAAGAACCCGGGATTCTCCTTGGAAGAGTACGTGTACGCTTGGTCGGTTCCATGGGGCGTGGTCAGTTCCACGAGCACCCAGCCCTTGGAAACTCCCGCCGGTGTCTGGAAGTTGATTTGATTCGGCCCGACGAAATGGATGGGTGCGATCTTGCCATCCACTTTCACCGTCACCCCGTCGAGAGAGCGGGGGAAGCGAGCGCCGTCAAAGTCTGCCAATGTCCACTCCCGCGCTTTCTCTGTGAATCCCGAACCGAAAATGCTCATCCATGAGCCTTCCGTCGTCCCTTGTTGGAAACTCGCCGCATTCACGATTCCGCCCGAGGCGATCTGGACCGGGTCTCCGGCCAATTGAACGCCGTCCGCCCGGCTGTTGGCATTCACCTGCAGCCGCACGGGAATCAACATCGATTGGCAGGAGGCCGATATGCAGGCCACCCCTACATTCGCGTCGTAGATGCCCGGCTTCAACCCACTCGGATTGATTGATGTCTGCACGACCCAGGAATTCCGAACCAGCTCCGCGGTGGCGCTAATCCAGTTCCCACCCTCCACAAACGCCCGCACGGGAGTGCTCGACCCCGAGACCTTCACTCGCAGGTACTGGGACATCGGCAGCGTGCTCCCACTGGAAGCGCTGAAGGAAAGCGAGCGCGGGCTCGACCGAATCACGATGTCGCTCTCCACGTTGAACGTCACTCCGAGTTGGCTGCTCGGGTTCGCCGTGCCCGTGGAGAGAACAGACACCGTGGCGGTATAGCTACCCGGTGCAAGACCCGAAGGGTTGGCGGAGACGATCAGTGTGGAAGGTGTCGCCCCGGAGGATGCCGTCACCTTCAGCCAGGGTGGCAGCACATTCCCAACGGTGAAGGGGGCCCCGGTTACGGTTGTCTGCACCGACACCGAAGTAGAAACGGCGGAAACCGATCCCTCGCGGCTCGAGAGCACGACCTGGCTAGGCGAAAGCGACAGAACCGGGATCGCGGGTTGCCCTGCCTGCGTGACGCTCACGGATTGCCCTGCAACCAGCAGTGTTCCCGTGCGGGCTGACGTGGAGGTGTTAGCCTGCACCTGGATGGACACTGTACCGCTCCCGGCGCTGGAATCGGGAGCGGAGACTGTAATCCAGGAAGCCTGTGAAACCGCGGACCAGGAACAGGTGGCTCCTGTCGAAACCTGGACCTGTGCGGAGCCTCCCTGATAGTTCAGAGAGAAGTTGCTTGTGTTCAGGGAGTAGCCGCAAGGAACCGGAACCGGGGCAGGGACAGGGGCAGGGGCTTGCTGAACCGTAAACGTCTGCCCGGCGATGGTCACCGTGCCGGTGCGGGAAGTGGTCGAAGGGTTCTCCGCAATCGAGAGACTCACCGCACTGTTGCCCGTGCCGCTCGCGCCACCCGTGACGGTGATCCAGGAAGCATTAGACGTCGCGTTCCACGAGCAGTTCGAAGCGCCAACGACATTCACGCCCGCCGTACCGCCCCCGTTCCCAACCGAGGCCGCGGTGCTGCTCAGCGAGTACGTGCAAGGGGCCGCCGATTGCTGCACCGTGAAGGTCTGCCCGGCAATGGTTACCGTGCCCGTGCGGGACGTAGTAGACGGATTCTCCGCAATCGAGAGACTCACCGACCCGTTGCCCGTGCCGCTCGCGCCGCCCGTGACGGTGATCCAGGAAGCATTCGACGTGGCCGTCCACGAGCAATTCGAAGCGCTCGCGATATTCACGCCCGCCGTACCGCCCCCGTTCCCAACCGAGGCCGAGGTGCTGCTCGACGAATAGGTGCAAGGGGCCGCCGATTGCTGAACCGTGAAGGTCTGCCCGGCAATGGTTACCGTTCCTGTGCGGGAAGTGGTGGAAGGGTTCTCCGCAATCGAGAGACTCACCGACCCGTTGCCCGTGCCGCTTCCCCCGCCCGTGACGACGATCCAGGAAGCATTAGACGTCGCGTTCCACGAGCAATTCGAAGCGCCAACGACATTCACGCCCGCCGTACCGCCCCCGTTCCCAACCGAGGCCGCGGTGCTGCTCAACGAGTAAGTGCAAGGGGCCGCCGATTGCTGAACCGTGAAGGTCTGCCCGGCAATCGTCACCGTGCCCGTGCGGGATGTGGTGGAAGGGTTCTCCGCAATCGAGAGACTCACCGACCCGTTGCCCGTGCCGCTCCCCCCGCCCGTGACGACGATCCAGGAAGCATT
>JADYZL010000525.1 GCA_020853155.1 Bryobacterales bacterium | reverse complement strand
GCGAGGCCGAAGAAATTCGCCACCGTCCGGATCAGCTTGGGGCGGTCTCCCGGCAACAGCAGCAGGACGAAGAACCCAAGCAGTGGCGTCAGAAGTACCAGGGATAACATGATTCCCCCTCACGCCCACCCCTACCCGCCCGCTGGGCATGGCGGCGCAAGCAAACCATAGCATAGCAGAGAGAAGACTTGTTTGTCTGAATTGTGCGCATCCGGCACGAGATCCGTTCCCGAGGGACCCTGGAGTGCCGTCTCCGAGGCCGAGTTCAGATAATGCCTAGGTAGTAGACGCCTGAGCGAATGTCAAAGAGAAGATACCATATTCTCGGTTTATTGCTTGCCTCCGCTAAGGCCCGCAGGACAGCACGCGCGGGCTCCCGCGAAAAGTCCTTTTGCACGACTTTTTGATCGCCGGTCAGGAACGGACTTCGGCCTAGGCGAATTTCAAATCCAGATTGCTCCGATACAAGCCGAACCAGTTCGCGAAGGACAGAATGGGGAGACCGCCCATTGGCCTTGATGGTAACTGTTGCATCAAGAGGGCTTTGTACAGGTTCCATTACCCCACGAGCGATAGCGCGGGCAACCGGAACGATTTGCAAATAACTTTCCGCCACTAGCAACTTGTAGCGCCCCGGATACCCGGATTGGTTATACAGGTCAACGATCTGCCCAACGGAGTCAGCCGGAGATTTCAGGGCTTTCCCGTCCGGTGTGGTTTCGAGCGTAAGGGTTAATTGGCCTCCTCGTGGGTTGACATACCGGCCTCTGCTCGCTTGAGATTCCGTCACGTCAACTCTATCTCCGGAGTAGACAATCGGCACTTCCTCGAAAGTGATGAGCAGACCATACTCTTTTGCAAGTGTATTCGTGATCGCCTCCAAAGGGCGCACATAGTCGACAGAAATAGTCGCTTTTCCGTTCTCTCGCGTCACGTGGCCATCAGGAGACAGCCCCTGGCCCACGGCGACGACACCAAAACCAGCAATCGTGAGCAGCAGAACGAGAGATCTTGAGTAGAACGCTAGCATTGGGTTCAATTCAGGACAGCGTTCCTCACGACCGATGAAGACGGCTCAAGGTAAGTTCCGGACGGGAATGTAGCTGGAACTCTTCGCGCTTTGTGACAAGCTTCACAAGTCTCGACCCTTTATGGCCTCGATTGCCTGCTCTAGCTTGCGTAATTCGTCTGGAGTTCGAGTCGATGGAGAGCGTTTCGCAGCCTCGCGCGCTCGCAATAGCGCTTGGCGCGCGAACTCACCACCCATTCCACCAACAATCGTAATTGCGCGATTTCGGACTTCCGAATCTGCATCATCAAGCCGTTCGACAATCAATTGTCGAACCCTTGCCCGATCTTGAGCGGGGATTCGGTTCTCTGCAAGCGCTCGTCCCAAAATAGAGGCTGTATTGATCCTTACATACCGACTTGGGTCGGAGCTACTCTTCTTGGCGAGAAGATCCAAATACCGGGGTGCGTCCACGCTGAGTTCCGCCGCGAACGGTGAACTGAAGTTATAGGAACTCTCCGCAAGCACGGCGTACCTGGGTTCGGATTTATCCTCTCGGTAGAAAGCAATCGCCGTGGCAAGGACTGAGGTGTAGTAAGGGTCGCTGTAGGCCTCCTCGACTCCTGTGTTATCTAGTGACCGATCAAAGATAAATTGGTTTTCCCGCAATAGCAAGTCGAACACTAGAGCCGACTTGTCGGGAATCAACCGCCGGTCAACTCGTTGAAGATCAAAAAATGCTTCCCGCCTCTCGCGCCAATCGCGAGATTGAAAACGCTCCTGAAACTCGCGAGAAAGGTCCGGCGCGGTTGCCTGTTGAGCCTCAATCAATAGAGGCCAACTGAAAAAAAACAGTGAAAATATCACCCATGATAGTCTTGGCCTTAAAGTAATCATTTTCTCCTCCTTACCAAGATGATGGGCAAGTTGATCGCCAATCAAAGTGAACCCACGTTGGGGTCATACTCAACGGCTCTCGGCAAGCACCGCATGCTGTCTTCGCGGTGTCTGCATTAGTTCGAAGACTTGAGCCCGTTGGCGCGCTAAAGTCGACTGCATCTCCATAAATATGTCGGCTTTCAGTAGCGCCACCGACTGCTCGGTTGCGGACCGGCGTGCGATAGGCTGAGTTAATAGTTAATGGGATGTTTCCGTTCTCGGTTCGCACACATTCTGCTCCGGTCCTTAGTGAAGACTTGAAAATACCACACGTTAGTGTATTATTTACATTCAATTCATTGAATGTAAAATTCGTGGTACTTATACTTGTCTCAATTTCGCTACATTCGGGGCGATACGTGGTGCCATTGATGAGATCTCGGTATTGATTGTAAACGGAGCTTTGATCGGTCGCAGCGCATGGTGGCTGAACCTGAACGTCTTCAGTGTTACTTTGCGATTGTGAACCACCGCCAGGCACTTGCTGGAAGCCGGTGCCCGCATAGCCGTTTGATATCACTTTCACTTGGTATGTTCCAGGAAGTGTCGCGGCGGCGCCGAATCGAACATTGATCTGTGTAGAGCTCTTGTAGAGATGGGTTACGGCGATACCTCCCGTAGCCGATACCACAGGATTTGATCCGAAGTTTGTTCCGTATATCTCGGCAATTTGGGAGCCTCCCGCTGGAATCGTGCTCGGGACAATGGCTCCGATATTCGGCGTGGCGTCATAGACGTTGATATGGCCCAGCGCTTCAAGATAAAGAGTTCCGCCGGCCCCGTCTGGCCCGCTTGCGGTGGAGGTTAGCGAGGTGTTGCCGGGCTGATGGGCTGTGATGGGCTTTGGAGCGTAGCTATAGATCCATTGCACGGAGACTATGGAAGAGTTCTCCGAATTAATAAGCCATTCATTCAAGTAGCAACCAGAATAATAGCAAGTTACTGTTTGCGCCGATGCGTTTTGCCCTACCACCATCGATTGCGGATAATCGATGATGTAATGGCTGTCGAGAACATCCGGAGACCCATAGTACGGAGAAGCCACGTGTTTGCTCAAGCTGAAGATATGCTCTTTGACGAGGATCTTCGCGTGTGGGTTCGCAGCACGGACATAAAATCCACCGTAGGGCCGCGATTCGAGCGTCGCGAACTCCGTTCCGCTTTGCTTGAACTCCTGCCGCATGTTGATGTGGATGCTTCCCTTGGCGGGAAGTTCCACTGTTCGCAGGATTTTCGACTCTTTGTCGCGAGTGGCCCAGATGTGGATGCGTTCGGCAGTGTTACTGAAATTCGTGACAGTAAGAAGTGGAGTTTTGTCTCCCTCCACGCTCCAGTAGAGTTCGTTGAAGCCGTTCCCAACACCCGATTCAAACTTCGAGTAGAGCCCGTAGGTAAGCGTTGACGATTCGCCAAAGTAGCGGCCCAGCAACATTCCCGGCGCACCCGTGAATGCGATTTCCGCGCTACAGATAGCAGGCGATGCGTAGCCGAACCGCTCGGCCAGGATCCTATTGAGCGACAGCGAGGCGAGTTCATCCGGCTCAAGGGCGAGCGGGGCGAGTTGGCGGACTGCATCCGCACCCTCGATCTCGCAGTACAGGGTGACATTCACTGTCATTGGCTCCTGGCCGATGTTCGCAAGCGCGACGTATGCGTCGAACCGGGGACTACCCGGCAGCAAATTGTTGGGGAAGCCGTAGACGGCGAGTTGCGATCCGTAGAGGCGATTGGATGCGGGGCGCACCTCCTGAAAGAGCACGGTGTTCGAAAAGCCGGTGCTTTCATCCTCTAGCCAAGCATTTGCCACTATCTCCGTTATTGAGACGCTGGAGGTCGCGCGCATCAAGACACTGCGGTCCGATGCGGTGCGGGATTGTGCCAGCATGGCGGCGGTGACGCGGAGCTTACGCATCTCGAGAGGTTGCAACGTGATGCGTTCCACCGGCTGCCAGCCTTGGCCACTAAGAAGTTCGAGGTCGATTGAGACAGGTTTTGGTTGCGGATTGAAGAAGGCCGTTTCAAGATAGGTCTCAGCCGTAGGGGCGCGGAAACCGAGATACGCGGTTTGCCAAACGCTGGGGTAAGCCGCCCGGCCGACGATGGTGTAGGCGTGGTTCCGCTTCTCGTCGAGGATAGATACTTCGGCCTGTAAGACGCCAATCGGGTAGCTGTAAGTGACGCGAGCTCCACCAGAGCGATCTTCATCCCGCGCATCTTTAGGCAGCAAGGCGTCAAGATCGAAGTCGACGTTTCCAGCGGCTTCGAGACGCCAAGAAACCGTCGCTAAAGGCTCCCCCCCCCCCCGCGCGCGGGGAAAAGGTCCACCATGATGTCGATGGGCGTATGCAACATGACATTGCGAATGTGAAGCGTTGCGTGGTGGTGATCCCGCTCGGACCAATATGGCAGCCAGACCGACTGCGGCTTGTCATGCTCCACAGTAAAGTTGTGAGCCACCCCCAAGTCGCGGAACGGCTCCTGGGCGGCGCTCAATCCGCACAATGCGAATGGAAGGAGGAATAGGGGAAGTACCGAAATTCCCTGCATGGATACGATCATGGGTGGGAAGCTCGGAATTTGGAAGGAGATTCGTGATCGGGATTCGGTTACTGCCGAATGTTTACAACTTCTAATTGCTCGGTGCTGATTCTCACCCCCAAGTTGGGGGCGAAGGGAAGGACAACGTAGATGCGAGGATAGAATCAGGGGCGAACCCCTAGGCTGGAGGGAGATCCAACTGTGGAATTCTTGCCAGTGGCGCGATTATGCAGCCGCACCACACCCCCCAGGCTCTCACCAGGGAGTTGCGCGGATACAATAGAGAACATTCGGAAGCCGCAATGCGGCAAGACTGGGCAGGACGGAGAGGGGATTTCATGGAAGGCAAGCAACAGGCGACATCCGCCACGCGGCGGCAAATTCTGGGGAGCGCTCTCGCCGCCCCATTCGTTCTAACGGGAAAGGCGGCGGCAATGACTCTGGGAAGCGGCGATCACGAATACGAAGTGCATCACGATTGGGCGAAGATGCCCGCAAGCGTTCAACTGGGCTACACCCATGGGGTGGTGGAGGACGCACAGGGGCGAATTTTCATCCACAATCGCAGCAAAGATGCAGTGGCGATTTTCGATGCGGACGGGAAGTTCATCCGAAGCTGGGGCGCGCGTTTCGAGAAGGGCGCGCACGGATTGCAACTGGTGAAGGAAGGGGCCAGCGAGTTCCTGTTCCTATCGGACCCCGAGGGCCACGAGGTCGTGAAGACGACGCTCGACGGTGAGGAATTGTTGCGGATCGGCGTTCCGGCGGAATCCGGCGTCTACCCGGATCCGGCAACCTTCAAGCCCACGAACACGGCGGTGGCCCCCAATGGCGATATCTACGTGGCCGACGGCTATGGCCTGAGCTACATCCATCGCTACAACAAGAAAGGCGAATACATCAGCACCTGGGGCGGAAAGGGCGCCGAAGCGGGCAAGATGAACTGCCCACATGGCATCTGGATCGACGAGCGTGACGGCAATCCCACGGTGCTGGTGGCAGACCGCGCCAATATCCGCCTCCAGATGTTTTCTCTCGAAGGCCGGCACCTGGGCTTCGTGACGGATAACCTGCGCCACCCCTGCCATTTCGATGTCCGCGGTGAAGAGCTGCTAATTCCCGACCTGCACGGCCGCGTGACCATCTTCAACGGCCGGAATGAGCTGGTGGTGCATTTGGGCGACTACCCGGACGTTTGGAAGCAAAAGGGCTACCCCAACCTGCCCCAGGATTTGCGCCTGCCCGGCAAGTTCATCTCGCCGCACGCCGCTTGCTGGGACCACTCCGGCAGTATCTACGTCGTGGAGTGGGTGAGCGACGGACGCATCACCAAATTGCGGAAGGTGTGAGGGGCGGGCGGCCGCGGGGGTGGAGAGAGTATGAGCGTGTTGAACTGGATTGTGGTGGGGGTAGGGGATATCGCGACGAAGCGCGTAATCCCCGCCATCCAGGAGGAACCTTCCAGCCAACTCTATGGCGTCGTTACGAGCAAGCCGGAGAACGCAGTGCGATACGGCTGCAAGCATTGGGCTTCCCTCGACGAGGCACTGAAGGATGAATCCTTCGACGCCGTGTATATTGCCACCCCGGTGGCGCTGCATGCTCCGCAGACGGTGGCCGCGCTGGCCGCCAGCCGGCACGTACTGTGCGAGAAGCCCGTCGCGCTGCGGTATGAAGACGCAAAGGTGATGGCCGCGGCGGCGCGGAACGCAGGCCGGGTTCTGGGCATTGCTTACTACCGGCGCACGTATCCCAAGGTGGGGCGGGCCATGGAGTTGCTGCGGGCTGGAGCGATCGGCCAGCCGGTTCTTGCCGAAATCAACTGCCACGGCTGGTTCGCGGATGAGGACGGCTTCCGCAGTTGGCTGGTGGACCCTCAACTGGCGGGCGGCGGCCCGCTCTACGACATTGCTTCTCATCGCATCGACCTTCTGAACTATTTCTTCGGCAAGCCGCTGCGCGTGACGGGGCAGCGTTCGAACACGGTACACAGTTACGCTGTGGAAGATTCGGCCACGGTGCTGATCGAGTATGAAACGGGGGTCCGCGGCATCGTAGACGTGCGCTGGAATAGCCACGCGATTCGCGACCAGTTCCGCATCATTGGAACGGATGGCGAGATGGTGCTCACGCCGCTGAATGGCGGCTCACTGATCCACCCCGGCGGCGAGGAAGACATCCCGCCGCACGCGAATCTGCATTATCCGTGCATCGCGAATTTCGTGGATGCCGTACTCAACGGCGCACCGCTGCTGTCGAGCGGGGAAACGGCCATCGTCACGGACGGGGTGACAGCGCAAGTGATGCGGCTGGGGCCTCCGGCGCGCTACGTCGCCTCGGGCAAGACCTCGAAAGGCGCAAACTGAAGGTATGGCGTTTTTCGATTTTATCGATTCGCTCTTGAAGGGCGCCTCCGGCTCGGGGGCTCCAGTGGGCGACACGGACAGCGTTCGCAAGATCGCACGGCTTCTCGATGGGGTCGATCCGGAGCGGGCGCGTTTTCTGGGAGCGTTCGCGTATCTGATGGCCCGCGTGGCGCACGCGGATTTTCACGTGAGCGACGAGGAACTCGCGAAGATGCGCGCCGTGCTGACGAGGAAGGGCGGCCTTCCACCGGAGCAGGCGGAGGCCGTGGCGGAACTCGCCCGCGAGCAAAGCGTGCGTGAGGGCTCCACCGAGGATTTTCTGGTGACCCGGGAGTTCCGCCGCATCGCGAGCAGGGAACAGATGCTGCAAGTCCTCGATTGTCTCTTCGCGGTCTCGGCGGCGCAGGATAGCATTTCCGTGGTGGAGGATAATGCGATCCGCCAGATTGCCAGCGAACTGAACCTGGAG
>JADYZL010000524.1 GCA_020853155.1 Bryobacterales bacterium | reverse complement strand
CGTTCGCCAACTATTCGATCTACCCCCTTGTGGCGCCCGGTTTTCACGGCCTTTCGCAAATATCTCACCGGTTTGACGGAGTGCCCGTTACCCTCAGCGGAAAGCTGATCTACAACGGGACGTTCACGTCGATCGAAGTGGACGAGGCATCCATTCGGCGCATCCAGCGAATCGTGGAGTTCCCCGAACCGTCTCCCCCGAGACAACTGGGCGAGGCCGTGCTGCGCGGCGAAATCCTCGACCTGAAATCGTATGCCGGATATCAGGAGCCGGGCTCCGGCAGTTGGCTGATCGCCCCATCTTCGAATGCGATTCGCGGCGGCATCCCGCCGGTGCTGGTGATGCGCGATGCTCACGGCAATGAGCGGGCGGCTCTGCTGCTGAATCCAAGCGGCGACTGCCTCGGCCAGGAAGCGCTCGGGCACATTGGAACGGCGGTCGAGGTGCGCGGGGAACTTGGCGGCATCGGGGGTCTGTTGACGCTCAAGACGAAGCCGGAGAAAATCCGCCGATTGCTGCCCTGGGAATAGGTTCCCCGCTCGCTGGTTATGGGGCACTGTTCCCTGTCCGCATCCAGGCTTCGCTTATCCGAAATCAAACCCGGCAATGGCGTAGACGAGATCCGCAACCCCCGCGAACGGCGGAGGCGCGTCCACCCCGGCAAGGGTCATCCGGTGCAACAGGCGATGCGTCTCGAACCCATGGGCATCGGCGAGCGCGCGAGCCGATTCGTTCTCCCGGATCAAGTCCCATTGAACGGTACGGCCGTCCGATAGTTCGATCGCCCAGCGCAGTAGCGTCTCCGCCGCGGCCGCATTCTGGCAAACCATCGGGCCCAATTGCACACCCCGGCTGTTCGGGCGGAGGATCGCGTACCCGCCCCCGTCCGCGAGAACCGCCGTTCGCGCACCTTCGATGCCGGCGAGCATGCGGAGCAATCGCCCGCGGTCCGCGCCGAAGCCTCGATGATCCAGCTCCGGCGGTATGGCATCGCTCTCTTCGATCCGAAGCGCGGAAGGGAACAGCGGCGGCGGCAGCGGGGCTGCATTGCGCAATCGCCGCTCCATCAAGTTCTCCGCCGCGAACCCCATTCGTTCATAAATGGGCCTGCCCAGATCGGAGGCGTCCAGCTTGATCCAATGCGTGCCGCGCTCGCGAAGGTGCTGGATGGCATGCGCCATCAACCGGCTGGCGAGTCCCTGGCCGCGAAAGGCAGGGTCGGTGAGCACCATGGCAATCCAACCCAGTTCCGGGCCATGAGAGAAGGCCATGGCTGTGCTAACCAAGCCCCTTTCCGATTCGCCTTCCGGCGGCAATTCCAACCCAAAGCACCCGTCCGGGGCGTAGCACAGCATCCGCTCGAGATCCGGGGAGGTTTGGGTCCAGCCGACCGAATGCGCAATTGCAAGAATGCGCGGGATATCGCCCGAGTGGAGGGTACGTATCGAAGGCAGCAGATTCACTGCCCTCCATTTTACGGGTTCGCCGCCGTGGATGCCTCTTCGGAGTGAGCCGACGAACGGAGCGGCAGGGATGCTCTCGCGCCAAGGGGCTTCACCCGAAGGCGGCGGAACCAGATTTCGCCGCCATGATCCTGCAACCCGAGATGCCCGGCCACATTCAGCCCGAAGCCGGGCCATTTCCAGAATTTGCTCTTTGCCACCAGCTCGCGGAACGGAGCGCTATCGCGGTCGAATTCCAGCACCTTTTCGCCGTTCAACCAGTGCTCAATATGAGTTCCATTCACGAAGACGCGGCTGTCGTTGAACATCCCGGCGGGGCGGATGACGCCCCCCGACGCCGGGATCATGTCATAGAGCGCCCCGGTGCTGTGGATGGGCTTGCGCCGGGGTTTGGCGGGGTCTTCCTCCACCTGAATCTGATACTCGAAGGATACCGGGGAGCGGCTGGGCGCGAAGTACTCGTCGATCAGATACTTCACGCCGCTGTTGACGCCCGGCCCGGCCATCCACTCAAATGCGAACTCAAAATTGGCGAAGGATTCCGTAGTGATCAGATCTCCGCCCGTGAGGCGCCCGGAACTCCTCCCGTACAGGTGCAGGCACCCCTCTTCCACTGCCCAGCGGTCCGCCACCACGGCGGCTTTGCGGAAGTTCCGCCAGCCGTGGAAACTTCTCCCATCGAAGAGGAGGCGCCAGCCTGCATCCAACTCCTGGGGCGTGAGGACGTTTGGATTGGCTTCGGGTTTCTCGACGGATTGAGCGGGCAGGTCACGGACCGGCGCGCCGCTTGGCGCCGTCTGGCCGGACACAGCCGGCAGCAGAATCGCGAGCACAATCAGGCTGAGGGTCGGCAGGTGCATCAAAAGCCCTTCCCCGGAAGACAGTTTCAATTTTATTCCGAAGTGTTTCTAATATCATACAGCCTTGTGAATTCTTTCCCCGGAAGTGGGACACTTCAAGACAGGTCCCAGGTCATGCAAGAAACGATGGCCTCGGCAATCGCAGAAAGTGGTATTTTAGGGTATAGGTATCCTTTATCATGCAGCCTCGGCATCGCCAAGCCTTAGCGGGGGTGGCGCCCGCTTGGTTCATGTTGACGATTGCTTCGAGCGTTTGCGCGCCGTTTCTCCGCGCGGAACCGCCGGGACGGGCTGAAGGAGTGGGCCATTTCGGGAGCCTGAAGTTCGGCGGCGACGAAGGCTTTATGGGGAGTGGGACGGCGTATGGCTTTACCGCCACCCTGCCCTTCCACCCGCGCTGGGCTGTGGAAGCGGACCTCACGCGCGGAGAGCGCGACACTTACGACAGCGACGGCCTAGGTTCCAGCGAGACGCGCACTCTCACTACTTTTCATCTGGTGTACCGGCGGGGCTCTGAGCGCGTGTACTGGTTCGGCGGCGTTGGGCCGGGAATCCAGCACGGGAACATCAGGGTGCGCGGCCTGTTTCAGAACCCGTCGGAGCCAAGTCCCGCCGTTCGCGAGTTCAGCGAGACGAGCACGGACTTCGCGCCACTCGGCTACAAGACCGGCGTGGTTGTTTCGCCCATGAAGCGTTTGGTGATTCGGGGGGAAGTCCATTTTCAGCATGCGCTGGTGCTGCCGGACGTGATGGCCCGGGTGGGTGTGGGCTTCCGCTTCTAAGACCGGCGGCGGGCTTATTCCGCCGGTTCCCGCTGGCGAACGCCGAGGCCCGGCGAGACGGGAAGAATCAGCTTGCCTTCGCGAACTTCGACACCGGAATACGGGTCATCGGCAATCAGGAGATTACCGTCGAGATCCGCGTAATCCACCAGCGGCGAGAGATGGGCGGCGGCTGTGATGGCGACGCTGCTGCTTACCATGCACCCCAGCATCACCTTGAGGCCGAGCGCGCGCGCCATCAAGATCATGCGCCAAGCTTCCAGCAGCCCACCGCACTTATCCACCTTGATATTGACCCCGTCGAAATGCGGTGCGAGTTTCGGGATGTCCGCGGGG
>JADYZL010000523.1 GCA_020853155.1 Bryobacterales bacterium | reverse complement strand
TTGCTGGGCTTCGATGCGAACCCGCTGCGCATCGAGAAGCCGCAAGAGATCCGCGCCACCCTCCCGGTACGCAGCCTCGGCGATCGAAGCCGTTTCCATCGCCTGCCGCCGCAAGACGGGCAGGGTTCGCTCCAATTGCCGGCGGTAGACGCGGTAGCTCTCCAGAGCGGCTTCCGCTTCAGCCAGCACGGCTTGCTGGGAGGCTCGGAGGAGCGTTGCTGCGTAACGCTCGCCGGCTTTTGCCGCAGCGATATTCCCTTCGTTACGGTCACGGATTGTGAGCGGCACTTCAGCGCCCAGGACGACGGTATTGTAAGGGCCTGAACGCTTGTAACCGGCTACCCACGTGAGGTTAGGGTGTGCATTCGCCTGTGCTAGCGCCGTGCCGGCGGCGCTTTCTTCCAGAGCAGCCTGGCGAATCCGCACCTCCACACGGCGCGCCACGGCCTCCGCGGTATCCAACGGAAACGGCGGATCCGGCAGCGCTTCGGGGAGGGGCTCCGACAACGTGACCGGCGGAAAGCTTTCCTCGCCCATCGCGAGTTGCAATTGCAGGCGAACGCGGGCGGCGGCGAGGCTGGCTTCGTTCCGGTCCAGAGCCAGGCGCTCCCCTTCGAGACGAACGCGGATCAGATCCGCCTCCGCCATCGCGCCCTCCCGGACGCGAACTTCATGGTAGCTGACAATCTTCTCGAAATTAGCCAGATTCTCTTCGAAAAGCCGGAGCCGGTGCTGCGCGGCGAGCGCATGCCAGTAGGCCTGTTTCACGCGCAGGGAGACCTGGCGGCGCGCCAGTTCCCGTTCGAGTTCCGCGGTTTGAATTTGCGCGCCCGCCTGCCGCACCCGCTGACGGCGCTTGCCGAACAACTCCCATTCCTGTTGCAGCAGGCCGAAAAAATCGCTGTCTTCGCCGATGCGGAAGCCCGGTTGCTGCCAGGCGCGCACATTCTCCCACTGAAGGTTGAACGTGGGGTTGGGGGCCTTGCCGGCCTGCACTCGCAGCCCTTCCCGTTCCGCCACCCGCTCACTGGCTGCGGCGATATCCGGATGGTTCTCCAATGCGCGCTTCACCGCGTCCGCCAAGCTTAGCGATTGTTGCGCGAAAGCACTGCAAACCAATACAAACAAGGCAAGAATGCGCGAAAGCATGAAGCCAGATCCAAATGCTCACTGTACCATTGGGCTTCGCTGCCTTGGCAATCGAAGGAATGGAGTGGGCATAATGCCAGTATGGAACTTACGCTCTATCAAGTGAACGCTTTTGCATCCTCGCCCTTCCAGGGCAAGCCCTCCGTGGTGATTCCTCTCGAAAATTGGCTTCCCGACGTGCTCTTGCAGCAGATCGCGCAGGAAAACAACGTGGTCGAAACGGCCTATTTCGTCAACAATGAGGACGATTTTCACCTGCGATGGTTCACACCGGAAGCGGAGGTGGATGTGTGCAGCCACGCGACGCTCGCCAGCGCCCATGTGGTGTTCACCGAAGTGGGGCACGGTTCCGATTCGGTCGTCTTCGATACCCGGCTCGGCCGCCTCAAGGTGGAGCGCAACGGGGAGCGGTTCCGGATGGAATTCCGGGCGACGCCGCCGAAAGCTTCGACCGCTTCCGAAGAACTGATTCAGGCGGTAGGCGCCAAGCCGCGGGAGATCCTCGAAAGCCACGACGTTGTGTTCGTCTACGACGACGCCAAAGAGGTGGCGGCCTTGCGGCCGGATATGGATGCGCTCACCCGGCTGGCGCCTTCCGCACTGATCGCGACCGCGCCCGGCTACGACTGCGATTTCGTTTCGCGAACCTTTGCCCCGGCTTTGGGAACGCCGGAAGACGCAGTGACCGAATCTTCCCATTGCACCCTGGTTCCCTACTGGGCGGAGACGCTCGGCAAGAAGGAATTCCTTGCCCGGCAGATCTCGAAGCGCCATGGCGAGATCTGGTGCTCTCTCGAAGGCGATCGAGTACGCCTGGAGGGCGAAGCGGTGCTCTATCTGCGCGGCGAACTCATCCTGGGAACGGATTAGCAAGCTTGGTCCCGAGCCACAAAAGAGAGCCGCCAACCGGTGGCCGCTTGGCCTCCGGTTGGCGGCTTAAGGAGCAGCAGATCGCGGGACGGAAGATTAGTCCTCTTCCTGAGTCACCAGCCGGTTGACGACATTTACGTCTTCGAGCGTCGTGACATCTCCCAGAACCTGGTTCGTGGCGGCGAGTTCGCGCAGCAGACGGCGCATGATCTTGCCGCTGCGCGTCTTGGGTAGCGCTTCCGCGAACCGGATTTCCTTCGGCTTGGCGAAGCTTCCAATCTCCTTGCCCACCCAGGCTCGGAGTTCGTTCGCCAGCTCCGTGGTATCGCGGTTATTGCCCTGCTTAAGTGTGACGAAGGCCACCACGGCCTGACCGGTCAATTCGTCTGGAGTGCCGATCACAGCGGCCTCCGCGACGGCTTCATGCCGCACCAGCGAAGACTCCAGTTCCATCGTGCTCAGGCGATGCCCGCTCACATTCATGACGTCATCGACGCGGCCAAGCACCCAGATGTATCCATCCTCGTCGCGCCGCGCGGCGTCGCCGGAGAAGTACACGCCCGGAATCCGCGACCAGTAGTTCGACTGATAGCGATCCGGATCTTTCCAGAGGGTGCGCGCCATTGCCGGCCATGGCCGCGTGATGACGAGATACCCTTCGCCGGGACCTTCGAGGGGCTGGCCGTCGAGGTTGACGATGCTTGCCGCAACGCCCGGTAGCGGCTTCGTGGCGGAGCCCGGCTTGCAGGCAATGGCGCCCGGCAACGGCGAGATCATGATGCAGCCGGTCTCGGTCTGCCACCAGGTATCGACGATCGGGCATCGCTCGCCGCCGATCACGCGGTGATACCAGCGCCAGGCTGCCGGGTTGATGGGCTCGCCGACGGAGCCGAGCAGGCGCAGGCTGGAAAGGTCGTGTGCTTTCGGCAATTCCTCACCCTGCCGGATAAACGCGCGGATGGCCGTGGGAGAGGTATAGAGAATGTTGACCTTATGCCGTTCGATGATCTCCCACCAGCGGTCCCACTTGGGATAATCCGGGGCGCCTTCATAAAGCACGGAGGTCGCGCCCGCGCAAAGCGGCCCATAAACGATGTAGCTGTGTCCCGTCACCCAGCCGACGTCCGCGGCGCACCAGTAGGTATCGCCTTCCCGCAGATCAAAGACCCATTTCATGGTCATGGTGGTTTGCAGGAGGTAACCGGCGGTGGTGTGGACCACGCCCTTCGGCTTTCCCGTGGTGCCGGAAGTGTATAGCACGTAGAGGGGGTGCTCGCTATCGAGCGGCTCCGCCGGACA
>JADYZL010000522.1 GCA_020853155.1 Bryobacterales bacterium | reverse complement strand
TTCGTGAATCTCACCAATGGAGACGCCGGGCACCACTTGCTCAAGGGGGAGGAACTCGCCAACATTCGCGCCGCCGAATCCGAAGCCTCAAAGGCCATTCTCGGCCTTGCCCGGTACATTACTCTCGACAACCACGATGGCGAACTCATGCCCACGCTGGAGCTACGCCGGGAGATCATCCGCCTCATCCGGAGCTACGGCGCGGACCTCGTCTTCAGCCACCGTCCGTTCGACTATCACCCGGACCACCGCTACGGCGGCATGGCCGTGCAGGATGCGGCGTATCTCGTCATGGTGCCCAACCTTTGCCCGGAGACGCCCGTTCTCCGCCGCAATCCCGTGTTCCTTTACTTGCAGGATCAGTTCCGCAAGCCCTATCCCTTCGAGCCGCAGATCGCGATCGATATCGATGCGGTTTGGGAAACCAAGCTCGCGGCCATGGCAGCCCACCGCTCCCAATTCGCGGAATGGCTGCCCTGGATCGATGACTATGCCAGCGAACTGCCCCCGGATCCGGACGCCGCCGCGAAGCTGGCCGCGCAACGCTACGTGTTCCCCGCCAAGGGGCCGGTTCGCGATGCGCTGAAGCAGTATTACGGGGACGCCGGGGAATCTGTCGTCCACTCGGAAGCGTTTGAGATTTGCGAGTACGGCCGGCAGCCCAGCCCGGCGGAGATTCGCCGTCTTTTCCCTATGATTCCCTAGCCGCGAGGTTGGCAGGGGCGGGCGGCTCTTTCCACGCGCTTAGGGTTGGGGGGCGGGCGCCGGAGCGGATGGCTCCGCCGGCGCTTCGGCCGGAGGCGCCGGGGCCGGTTCTTCCTTGGGCGTGAGCTTCTCCACCACGCTCAGCTTCACGGGCTGCTCAATATAGGTGGGCGACGCCCCGGCGGTGAGCAACATGAGAGACCAGCGCGCGAACTTCGTGTTCGGAGCCACCTGGAAGCGGATCGAAGTATCGGTCTGTTCCGAAACCTTCAATTCCAGATCTTCCCCGCCCTTGGTAAGGTAAATCCCGGCCACCACGGATTTCCCCAGGTTGCTGCCAGTCGCGGTCACGGTATCGCCACGCAGCGCTTCGTCCTTATCGACGGATTTCAGCATCGGCATCTTGTCCTGGGCGGCAAGCCCGGCCGCCAGCACCAAAGAGAGGATCAACCCGGAAATCAAATTTCGCATGTAACCGCAACTCCAGCCTCATGCTACTCCCTAAGGGCGCGCATTTCAATACTTTGCGTCCGGAATCTCTCGAACCGGGTATCTGTTCCGGCCTCGCCCCGCCGTGGCGGCTCCGTGGGCCGGCCTCGCCGCGCCGTATGGCCAATTGGCCCACGATTCCGATACCCTAAAGAAGAGAATATGTTACGTTACGAAACCGCCGGAGAATCGCACGGCGAATGTCTGGTTGCAACCCTCACCGGCTTGCCCGCCGGTGTCCCCATCGACCTTACCCGCGTTAACCGGGAACTCTGGCGCAGACAGCAGGGCTTCGGGCGCGGCGGCCGGATGAGAATCGAGACCGACGAGGCGCACGTTGTCGCGGGGGTACGGCATTCGCAGACGATCGGTTCCCCGATTGCAATCCTCCTCGAAAACAAGGATTGGAAGAACTGGACCGACGCTCTGCCGGTAGAGGATTTCGAAGGCTCCGAGGAGAAGAAGAAGCCGCTCAGCCGTCCGCGGCCGGGGCATGCAGATCTCGCGGGCGTGCTCAAGTATAACCTCGAGGATGCCCGGTACATCCTCGAGCGGGCGAGCGCGCGGGAGACCACGGCCCGCGTGGCGATAGGCGCGGTGTGCAAGGAGTTTCTGCGCCCTTTTGGCGTTGAGGTCCTAAGCCACGTGGTGGCGGTGGGCCCGGAGCGGATGGAGCGCGCAGTGAGTTGGGACGAACTGGTGGCGCTCCGCCAGAAAGAGAAAGTGCTGCTCAATTGCGCAGACGAAGAGACCGAGAAGCGCTTCAAGCACCAGGTGGATATCGCTTACCGCACGGGGGATACGGTTGGCGGCATCTTCGAAGTAGTGGCGCGCGGGCTGCCCGTGGGCCTCGGCTCTCACATCGCGTATGACAAGCGGCTCGATGGCCGCCTCGCCCAGGCCATCGTCTCCATGCAGGCGGTGAAGGGTGTGGAGATCGGCTTTGCAGCGGACGGCGCTGCCAGTTTCGGCTCCAAGGTGCAGGATTCGATCGGCTATAACGCCGAAGAGCGCGCGTTCACCCGCGGCGCCAACCGGGCAGGCGGGCTCGAAGGCGGCATCACGAACGGCCAGGACCTCATCGTGCGCGGCTTGCTGAAGCCCATCTCGACGCTCCGCCGCCCGCTCGAAAGCGTGGATCTGAAGACGCGGGAATCGGCCTCCGCCGCTTACGAACGCAGCGATGTTTGCGTCGTGCCCGCGGCAGGTGTCATCGGAGAGGCCATGGTCTCTTTCGTGCTCGCCCAGGCGATGCTTGAGAAGTTCGGCGGGGATTCGTTGGGCGAAACGTTACGAAATTTCGAAACCTATCAGACGCAGGTGCGGAACTACTGATGCTGTACAAAGTCGTGAAGTGGGGAGCTCCGGTGCTCGAAACGCCGGCCGCGCCCGTAACTAATTTCGATACGCCCGCACTGCGGCAATTGGTCGAAGACATGTTTGAGACCATGTACGCGAACAAGGGCGTCGGGTTGGCCGCTCCGCAGATCGGCATCTCAGAGCGCCTGGCCGTGGTGGATACGAGCGCGGGAGAAGATCCGGCCATGCGGCGCGTGCTCATCAACCCATCCATCACCGTTCGCGAAGGGCGCATCGTGGATGAGGAAGGGTGCCTCAGCATTCCCGGCTTCCGTGAGAACGTCGCCCGCGCCGCAACGGTCGTGGTAGAGGGCAAGGATCTCGAAGGCAACGACGTACGCCTGGAAGCCCAGGAACTGATGTCCCGGGCCTTTCAGCACGAGATTGACCACCTTGACGGCATCCTCTTCCTGCAGCATCTGAGCCCGCTCAAGCGGGACCTCATCAAGCGGAAGATTAAGAAACTCATCAAAGCCGGCGAGTGGGAATAGCGCCCGCCGCCGCCTCGAATCCATGCATCTGATCTTCATGGGAACGCCGGATTTCGCCGTGCCCAGCCTCCACGCGCTGGTGGATGCGGGCCACCGGGTGAGCTGCGTCTACACGCAGCCGGATCGCCCCGCCGGCCGCGGCGGCAAACTCACGGCGAGCGCTGTCAAGGTGGCGGCCCTATCTCTTGGCATTCCCGTGGAGCAGCCCGTGAAAGTGCGCCTTCCCGAAGTGGTGGAGCAATTGCGGGAGGCCGCGCCGGATGCGATCGTAGTCGTGGGCTACGGGCAGCTCATCCCCCGCGCGATCCTCGAGATTCCCCGCCTAGGCATCGTCAACGTACACGGCTCCCTGCTACCCAAATATCGCGGGGCCGCCCCGATTCAATGGGCGGTGGCCAACGGCGAGACCCTCACCGGCGTCACCACGATGCGGATCAACGAGGGCCTCGATACCGGCGACATGCTGCTAAAGGCAGCCACGCCCATCGGCCCGTCGGAAACGGCAGTGGATGTCTGGTATCGCCTGGCCGGAATCGGCGCCTCTCTGCTCGTCGAGACGCTCGAAGGGCTCGAAAACGGGTGGATTCAACCGGAACCGCAGAACCCCGCGGAAGCCACGCTCGCGCCGATTCTCAAGCGGGAAGACGGCAAGGTGGATTGGAACCGGAGTGCCGCCGCGATCTACAATCGCTATCGCGGCTTTCAGCCGTGGCCGGGGGCCTGGACAACGTTCCGGGGCGCGCGGCTGCAATTGAAGAGCCTCGCGCCCGCACCACACCCGGAGGGCTCTCAACCGGTCACAACGCCGGCGCCCGGCACGCTCTTCCCCCAAGGGAAACACTTGTTCGCCATGGCCGACGACGGCGCCGCGCTCGAACTCCTGCGGCTCCAGCTTGAAGGGAAGTCGGAAGTGAGCGCTGAAGCGTTTCTGAATGGCGCGCATCTGCGGCCCGGCGAGCGTCTGGGCGCGGATTCGCCGGATACACCGGAAATCTCTCCACAGTGAAGGGACCATAGAGACCGTGAATCAAGAACGTTTGCACCTGCCGAAAGGCTACTCTTACGCCGCCACGTATGCGGGCATCCGCAAGAAACCGCTGGACGATCTCGCCCTGATCGTCTCCGAACCCGCCGCCAGCGCCGCCGCAATATTCACCACCAACCGCGTGAAGGCCGCGCCCGTTCTGGTTTCCATGCAGCATCTCGCCGCTTCCAAGGGGAAAGTGCGCGCGGTGATGGTCAACGCGGGCAACGCCAATTGCGCCACGCGCACCGGAGAGGCGGTGGCAATCGAAACCTCCGCCGCCTGCGCCGCTCTGCTTGGCGCGCCGGTGGAACAGATTCTGCCCTCCTCGACGGGTGTCATCGGGATGGAACTCGATGGCCGGAAAATCACGGCGAAGCTGCCTGCGCTCGTGGCCGCGCTCTCGCCCGCTTCCCTGCCCCAGGTGGCCGATGCCATCATGACCACCGATACCTTCCGCAAGCTTGTCACCAGACGAGTGAATCTTTCCGGAGGTACGGTTCGCATCGCAGGCATCACCAAGGGCGCGGGGATGATTCACCCCAACATGGCCACCACGCTTAGCTTCGTAATGACGGATGCCGCGCTGCCCGCCACCTCAATCAAGCGCCTGCTGCGCGAAGGGGCTGACCAGAGCTACCATTGCATGTCCATTGACGGCGATACCAGCACCAACGACACCCTGCTGCTGATGGCCAACGGCGCGAGCGGCGTGAAGGTGGCGAAGGACGACGAAGCCGCCTTCCGCAAGGCGCTTTTCTCCCTGCTCCGGGACCTCGCCCGCATGATCGCGCACGACGGCGAGGGCGCGAAACACCTGGTCACTATTCGCATCCGTGGCGCCCGCAACGATGGCGACGCACGCCGCCTGGGACGGGCTATCGCCAACTCGCCGCTGGTGAAGACGGCGGTCGCGGGCTGCGACCCCAACTGGGGCCGCATCCTTGCCGCGGCCGGCTATAGCGGAGTGGAATTCGACCCCGCCAAAGTGAGCATCCGCCTCCAGAAGACGCTCGTGTGCCGCAACGGCTTGCTTGCGCCCTTCGAAGAGCCGCCCCTGATTGTGAAACTCCGCGAACCGGAAGTGGAGATCGATTTCCAGATCGCCGGCGGCGGGCCTGGCGAATGCACCTTCTGGACCTGCGATTTCACGGAAGATTACGTCAAGATCAACGCCGACTACCGTACCTGACGAATCAAGACCGGCCGTGAAGTAAACCGGCGCGGTTTCGTCTCCATACGCTGAATGAACGCGAAGGTAATCCTGATCGTTGCCCACCCCGGTGAGGAAACGCTGGGCTGCGGACGGCTCCTGTTACGCGAGCCCGAAAATCTGCTCATCCTCCACGTCGCCGACGGCATCACGCGCGATGAGCGGACGCTGCGCCGGTCTGGTGCGAAAAGCGCGGGGGATTTCGTGCGCTTGCGCAGAGACGAACTCACCGCCGCCATGGGGGTCTTCGGCCTCGCGGAGCACCAGCTTCTGAGCGGTGGGATCGCGGAACGGGAGGTGGTGCAGAACCTCCCCCGCGTCATCGAAACCATCCTCCAGCTTCTGCGTGCGGAGCGGCCCGCGGAGGTCCACACGCACCCCTTCGAGGGCGGCAATCCCGATGCCGACGCCGTCTGCCTTGCCGTCCATCGCGCGGTGGAGACGCTCGCGGAACTGGATGAGGTGCGGCCCACCATTTACGAATTTACCGGCTATCATGCGCACGAGGGCCTGTTTCGCAGCGCCGGCTTTCTCTCCGCGTATCCCATGACGCAGATCACTGTTCTCGACGAGGACGAACGGGAACGCAAGGAAAAGGCCCTCCGGCATTTCCGCTCACAGTATGACCTGTATGTGCGCTTTGCGATCCGGGAGGAGCGCTGGCGGCGGGCCGAACGCTATGATTTCGGTTCCCGTCCGCACGAGGGGGATCTCTACTACGAGCTTTCCCGAAGCGGTTTCACCTGGGACGACTTCGAGAAGTTCGTCGCAAAATTGCGGCAGAAACCGCCGGACTCCGTGTAGACTGAATGGGAAACAAAAAAACCGGGCGGCGGATGCGGGATCCACACGCCCGGGTAGGCGGCCGGCAAATTGGCAGTACATTGGGACACAGGGATTGGTCCCCGCCGACCTAAACTCGTTCCGGGCTACATGGTCATCCTGGCGGTGTTGCGGCTCGCCGCCACCGCCGGGATTCCGAGCCCGTTGAAATTCACGCTCACCACTTTCGAAACGCCCGCCTCCTGCATCGTGACCCCATAGAGCGTCTGCGCCGCTTCCATGCTGCGCTTGGCGTGGGTGATCATGATGAACTGCGTCTGCTTCGACATTTCGCGGATGAGCGAGACATAGCGCACGACGTTCGGTTCGTCGAGCGGCGCATCCACCTCATCGAGAATACAGAAGGGGCTCGGCTGGTAGCGGAAGATCGCCATCAGCAGCGAGATGGCCGTGAGCGCCTTCTCTCCGCCCGACAGCAGCAGCACGTTCTGCAAGCGCTTGCCGGGAGGCGAAGCCACGATCTCGATCCCGCTCTCCGCCGCGTTCTCTTCGTCGGCCAGCCGCATCTCGCCCGTGCCGCCCCCAAAGAGGGTGCGGAAGAGCACCTTGAAATGTTCATTGATCGCGTGGAAGGCTTCGGTGAAGCGCTTCCGGCTTTCTTCGTCGATCTCCTTGATCGCCTTCTCGGTATCTCGGATGGAGTTGAGTAGATCCTGGCGCTGGGCGCTCAGGAACAGGTGCCGCCGCTCCGCCTCTTCGAACTCTTCGAGCGCGTTTGCGTTCACCGCGCCGAGGGCGTCCACCTTGCGGCGCAATTCGAGATACGTCTGCTCCGCGGCGGCCGCGGCTTCTTCGTCCAGCACCGTCTCGCATGCGGAGGCCAGCTCCGCCACAGGCGTGCCCAACTCCTTCACGCAGGTCTCATCGAGGAACTTCAACTCCGCCTGGCGCTTCACCAGGTCAAGCTCCAGCTTCGTTCGCAATTCCTGCTGGCTCTGCGTGCGCACACGCAACTCCTGCAAGGCGCCATCCTGCGCGTGGAGCCCCGTGCGCGTGGATTCCTCCGTCGCGCTCAAGGCAGCCACCTGCGCCGCGAAATGCTCCCGCTCCTCGCCCAGCGTCTTGATTCTGGCCGTGAGCGCTTCGTTATCCTGCTTCAGCCGGACGATTTCGCGCTGTTCATTTTCGACGCGCTGCGCCAGTTCCCCACGCTTCCTCGTGCTTTCGCGAAGCTGGTTCTCCACGCGCTGCAAGGAGGAGCTCTCGGAACGCTGCCGCTCTTCGAAACCCGCCATCGAGACGCGCAGCGTGGAATGCTCTTCACCCAGCTTCGCCACTTCCTTGCGAAGCTCATCGATTTCCTGCCGCGCCGCCTGCGTGGATTGCTCCTGCTCAGCGCGGGCTGCATCCTTCTCCTGCAAGCCCTTGAGCGAGGATTCCTTGCGCGTGATCGCGCCGCTCGCATCCCGCAGCAAGCGCTCCATTTCCGTCCGCGCCACCTGAAGTCGGCTGTTCGCGCGGCGTTGCTCTTCGTTCAGCTTGCGGATTTCCGCTTCGAGCGCCACACCCTCTTTCTCTTTCACCTGGGTCTGCCCGCGAAGGCTCTCCATCTCCTCTTGCAGCGAGCCGAGCTTCTCTTCCTGGCTGCCCAATTCGGCTTCCTTCGCGTTCAACTGTTCCTGCGTGGCGCGCAATTTGGTCTGCAATTCCTTCAACTGCCGCTTCAGGACGAGCGGGCCGCTCGCGGTCTTCTTGCCGCCGCTCAGCGTTCCGGCTTGAAAGCAGAGACCTTCCGGCGTGAGGAAGTAGCAATCCGGGTGCCGGAGAGCCAGCGTCTGCGCCGCCTCCGCCTGTTCCACCAGGAAGCACCGGCCAATCCGCGGAATCAGCGCCAGCGGCAGCGCGCGAATGGCCTGGTTCACTTCGAGCACATCGAGCAGCCGTGCGAAGACGCCTTGCGGCGCCCCCAGTTCCGGCACCGGGCACGGACGGCCCGTTTCCGGAGCCGCCTCCGGGTGCAGCAGAAACGTGGCGCGGCCATCGCCCTCGCCCCGCATCAGGTTCACGCCCGTGTGCCCCTGTTCCCAGTTCTCCACCAGCACGAACTCAAGCTCATCGTGCAGAAACTCTTCCACCGCTTTCTCATAGGCCGGTTCCACTTCGAGGAAATCCGCCAGAACGCCTAGCGGCTTCAATCCGTTGGCGCGGCCTTTCTCGACTGCCTTGAAGAGGCGCTGCACGCTTTCGGTCGAGTAGCTGCGATGCGAAATGAGGTCTTCGAGTGAATCCTTGCGTGCGCGGACCCGGGAATACTCCTGCCGCATCGCATCGAGCGCGGCACGGGCCTGTTGCACGGTTTGCCGGCCCTGCTGCACTTGCGCTTCATTCTGTTTGCGCAACTCCACCAGCCCGCTGAGCGTGGCCTGGTGCGCCTTCATCCGCCCTTCGAGATCCAGCTTCAATTCCGCGAGCTTCCCGGATTCGGCGAGCGCGCCCTGCTCTTCGGCCTGATGCCGGGCCTTCTGCCGCTCGAGACCGGCGAGGTATTCTTCCACCTGGGCCAGTTGGTTGCGAAGCTGGTTGGCTTCGCCGAGCAGGCGGATGGAGAGCTGCCGCGCGTTCTCGAGGAAGCGCTCCCGCTCCTGCAAGCGCCGCGACAATTCCTGGCGTGCCTTATCCTTCGCGGCAAAGTGCTCCCGGGCTTCGAGTAGTTGCTGCTGCACCGCCTTCAGCGCAGCCTGATGCGCTTCCTTTTCCTTCTCCAGCCGCTCGATCTCCGCTCCGAGATTTTGCGCCTCCTGCCCGCCGGCGGTGACGCGCGCCGTGAGTGTATCGGATTGCGTGGCCTGGAACTGTAGCCGGCTCTTCGCGCGGTCCCACTCCATCGTGATCTGCGAGAGCTTTTCCCGCGCTTCGGTGAGCCGCGCCACCAGTTGTTCGCTATCGCCCTGCGTCTTGCGGAAGGCGTCGTCTTTCTCCGAGAGGTCCACCTGGAAGGCAGCCAGTTCCTTCGCCGCCGCGCTCAGCTCAAGCGCCACCCGCGCGGCTTCCCGCTCCTGGATCACGAACCGCGCCTGGAGCGTGGCCTTGAGGGACGTGATCATCTCGCCATGCAGTTCCTCGTAGCGCTTGGCTTTGGCCGCCTGGCGCTTCAGGGAATTCATCTGCCGGCCCACTTCTTCGAGGATGTCGAATACACGCTCGATATTGTGTTTAGCCCCTTGCAGGCGCGCCTCGGCCAGCCGGCGGCGGTTCTTGAATCGGGTGATGCCCGCCGCCTCCTCGATCACCGAACGGCGGTCCTGCGGCTTCGAACTGAGAATCTGCCCAATGCGGCCCTGCTCGATAATCGCGTAACTCTCCGGGCCGAGGCCCGTGCCCATGAAGATATCCTGGATGTCGCGCAGCCGTGCGCTCTTGCCGTTGATCAAATACTCGCTCTCGCCCGAGCGGAACAAGCGCCGCGTAACGGTGACTTCGGCGAAGCGTGGCCGCCGGAAGGCGGAGAGCGCATTTACGCCGTTTGCATGCCCGTTCGTGTGGCCGTTTCTGTGGCCATTGGTGTCGCCGTTGGCGTGTCCCGCTTGCGCGTCTTCGCCGGAATCGCTCGCAACCGCGGGCTCTTCTCCGGAAGCGTCCACGGCATGCTGCCCCGGTACATCGGTTTCCTCGCCCGAATGTCCGTTCACGCCGTGTCCGTTGGTGTGTCCGTTAGCGTGGCTATTCGTGTGCCCGTTAGTATGCCCATTCGCGTGCCCGTTGGTGTGCCCATTCGTATGGCCATTCGTGTGGCCGCTCGTATGGGTGGCGGCGTGGCCGTTGACCTTCTCGATCGCCTCCACGCGCTCGATGGGCGCCGGGCCGTCTTCCCGGTACTCCGGATCCACCAGCGTAATGGTGACCGCCGCCATTCCGAGCGGCTTCCGCTCGCGCGTTCCCGCGAAAATCACATCTTGCATCCGGCCGCCGCGCAGCGATTTGGCCGATTGTTCTCCCAACACCCAACTGATGGCATCGGCGACATTGGACTTCCCGCAGCCATTCGGACCCACCACTCCCGCAATTCCCGTCCCCTCGAACAGCAATTCCGTGCGGTCGGCAAATGACTTAAAACCGTGTATCTCTACGCGCTTGAGTTGAAGCAAAGCTAGACCTCAAATTGAACAGCGATAGCTGGGCGGTCCTTCGACGAACCGTCTTGGGGGGAGTTATCTATAGACTACATTCACAATCTGGCGAAGTAAAGCATCAAACTACCGTATCCAGTGGTTTTCTTGAGAAAAGCACAAGATCTTGTGGTGCACTTCCCGAATTCGTCGAAAATCGCCTGCCCGCCCCGTGTCAACCGAAACCGCCCGGTCCTCGATATCCGCACGCAACCGCAAGATTCCGGAAGGCTTCGCTCTCCGGGCCGGACGCACGCCGAAGCTGCACCGTTCCGTCGCGGAACAGAGTTTACACGGGGAAAGCGCCGAAAGCCGCAAGTCTGGATGCCGTCAAAACCCAGGGGAAACGGCGTAGCCGCACCTCATACCAGCACAACGCCCGTCTGCGAGGTGTCGTACCCGGCCAACATTTCGAGCTTTCGGCGAAGTTTGGCTTTCAAAAGCACGTCCATGAAGCCCTGTACGGCGGGGAGGTCGAGGTTCTCACGGCGAACCACAAAGTCGTAGCGCTCGCTCTGGATGGGGAGGAAGCCGAGCCCAAAGGCGTGCGCGGCCGCGCGGGTGGCGATGCAGCAATCCGCTTCCCCCACATGCACGGTGTAGGCGGCGGCCAGATGGCCGAAGGCGGCACGGTCGTAGCCATTCACCTTCGCAGGGGGAATGCCGGCTTGCTTGAGAAGCTGGTCCGCCAGCACCCGGCTGCCCGCGCCCGGCTCCCGGTTGACGAACCGTACCTTCGCCCGCGCCAAATCCTCGATGGAATGGATTCCCAGCGGGTTTCCCGCCGCAGTGACGAAGCCTTCCTCCCACCGGGCGAACGTCACCACGGCGAAGTCTTCTCCGGGGTAGTCGCGGCGCAGGATGGGCAGGTTGAACTCCCCAGTTTCTGCATCTTTCAGGTGGCTGCCCGCGACATGGACCTTCCCCTCCCGCAGCCAGTTCAGCGCGACGCGGCTCGAAGCGGCCGCGGTGACGGCCACAATCCCGGTATCCCGCTCCACCATACGCGCCAGCAAGCCCGTGGCGGGGTCGCAGCCCGCCAGCACCATCCGCTTCGCGGAACTCTCCTCCGGCGCGAACATCACCAGTTCCGCCTTGCCGGCCTTGCGCCCCAATTTGGCGATGATGCCGTCGGCTTCCGGCAGAAAACTGGGCGCGGCGCTGACCGGAACCCCAATCAAACGGTCCCCCACACGGCAGATCTGCACGCTGGCTCCCGTTTCCGGCGCTCCCACGCTGAGAACTTCCGCCGCCACCGCCTTCCGGGGCAGCGCCTCCTCCGCTTCGAGCGAGAACAGGGCGTCGACCGTCACCTCCAGTTCCTGAGCCAGCCGCAGCGCCACTTCCGTGTTCGGAACAAACGAGCCGGCTTCAATGGCGTAGATGGTCTGCCGGCTCACGCCCACCCGTTTCGCCAGCGCCGCGGCGGCGATCCCGCGGCCTCGCCGGACGGCGCCCAACTGATTCTTTACGCTTGATTGCATCGCTCTCGGAATCACTCTCCTATCTGTTCCACCCTATCGCGGATTTCCGCTGCACGGCTCGGAATCCCGGCGCCGGTGCTTGTGGATTGCCGCGAGTGCGCGAGACGCGACGGCACTCAGCGCCAATCGTCGATCACGAACGCATCCGGGCCATCGTAGCTCTTCGCGGAACCGCGCACCATCGCGACGGCGTGCGACGCCGCGCGGTAGCCCCGCCCCAACAGGAGCAGGTACGCCGTGCGCCGGCCCGCGTTCACGCCAGCGACAATGCGGCTGAGCCCGCGTGCCCGTGCGAGCGCCTCCACCGCATCCAGGAGGAGTTCGAACGCGCCTGCGGATCTCGCGGCGCCGAACTTCACGTAGCACGCGCCTTCGCCCGCCTCCGTCCCCGCCCCGCAATGGCAAATGGCGAAGGCATCGACGCGGTCATTGCTTCCCACAAGCAGCGTCTCACCGAGCCGCTGCTGCTCCACCGAGAGCGTCTCGCCCGATAGATCCAGCCCTTCGAACACGGCCCCGGCCAGTGCCGCGAAACGCTTGCACGCCACGCCCTTCCGTTCCAGGGAGAGCGCGGAATAGCACTGCGCCTGCGCCTTGCCCTCGCTTGGTTCCGTCCCGCCCTCTCTCCTCGAGAGCGTCTTCGCGAGAATCGGAATCAGAAAGCCGGGCCAGAACCCATGGCGTTGATAGAGGCGCACGGTAGCCACGTTGCCCGCCGCGGTGGAAAGGGCGGGCAGGCGCGCATCCCGCATTCTGTGATTTTCGAGAATCGCTTGCAGCAGGTGGCTCGCCACGCCCGCGTTCCAGTAGCGCGGGTCCACCGTCAAGGGGCCGAGCACGCCCACGCTACCCCAACTCGCCGCGAAGACGCTGCCCGCAACCACGCCCTCGATTTCCGCCACCAGCGCGCCGGCCGGGTCCGCCGTCCACCTGGAGCGAACATAGTTCCGGTCCTGCATGTAGCGCACGGGGTCCGCCACACCGTGCGCCGTTCCGAACGCTTCCCGGAAAATCCGCTCCGTGGCTTCAAGATCCCGAGCTTCAAGCGGCCTCACCTCAATCGGCATGAACGTCCCCGTCCGGCGTCAGCACAATCTTGCCGAAGAGCCCGCCCGCTTCGTACATGCGGTGCGCCTCCGCCGCTTGCGAGAGAGGTAAATGGGCGGCAATGCGGGCTTTCAGCACGCCGCACGCCAGCCAGCGGTTGATTTCGGCCGCGTACGAAGCGAGTTCCTCCACCGTCGCATCGGTCACCGTGAAGCCGAACATCGTCGCGTTCCGTTGGTAGAACCGGCCCACCGGCAACTGTGTCCGCGCGTCCAGGCCCGCGATCACCACGATCCGTCCGCGCCGTGCCAGGCTTTCCACGGCTAGCTCCCCATCGAACTTCCGCGTCGTATCGAAGTAAACGTCTACTCCGCTTGGGGCGAACTCCCGCAGCGCTTCACGCACGTTCTCTCTGCGGTAATCGATCACCAGGTCCGCGCCCAGAGACCGGCACCACGCGGCCTTCTCTGGCGAACTCGCTGTTACCGCAATCCGTGCGCCGAGCGCCTTCGCGATCGCCAGAATCGAGGAACCCACATTGCCCGCGCCCCCGTTGACGAACACGCTCTCGCCCGCCTGGAGGCGCGCCTTGAACTGGAGGCCCAATACCGCCGTCAAACCGGAATGCAGCACTGCCGCCGCCGCGAGCGGGTCAACGCCCTCCGGCAAGGGGTATAGCAAATCCTCCGCCACGGCGCAGTATTCGCTAAAGCTCCCCTGCCGCCCGTCGTAGCCCTGGTTGTTGGCCCAAACGGCATCACCTTTCCGGAAGCGCGTGACCTCCGCCCCGGTTTCAGCGACGGTTCCCACCAGATCCCGCCCGATAACGAACGGCATGGCTACATTCACCGGATAAGCGCCGCTGCGGATGTAGACGTCAATCCCATCCACGGCCACCGCCGCCACTCGTACCAGCACATCAAGCGGCCCCACCGCCGGCCGGGGCAACTCCCCGTACCGGATCGCCTCCGCGGGCCCAAACTCTTCAACGTACGCTGTCTGCATTGCCCCCACCCATTCGTAGTCTACCGCCCGGAGCTATGCGCACCCGTGGCTTCGCTTCGAACGCTTTGCACCCGTCTCGGCGCAACGCGGCGTAAAGGGAAAGTGAGCGGCGCACCGGTCACGACGAATGGAAATGATGGCGAAACCGTTCAACTCGCTGACATCATGGCGTTTTCCGGCGCGCCAAGCCGGGTGGCCCTGCGCAATGGTTCGTTTCGGTGAGCCCAATCTGTAGAATCGAACGTGCGGGAGAACTCCGTGTACCGGCAGGCCCTGCGAGCCAACCGGAGCACACTCACTCTTGTACGGGTTCTCTGACAGAAGAATAGGTCCATTCCCACGGAGCTGTGGGGGTCAGGCCAACTCCAGTTTTGTCCGGATAAATCCGGACAAACCGGACAAGGCCAAGTCCTCACAAAAGCGGATAACTTACGCAGAGTCAATCGGTTGAAATCAATCAGCAGGCTGCAAGGTACGGATGGAATTTTTCAAGCGAACCCACAAGGGCACTGCGGGAACCATGCCGTCGGCTTCGTTCTGAAAACGATCCCCACCGGCTTCCCCGCCTCCGGAGTCCCGATCATGCGTAAAGCGAAAGCCACGGCGCGCGCCCTTGCTGGTTGTGCGCGCGCCGTGGACCGGTAGCCGCAACGGCTAGAAAACGAACTTCAGGCCAAGCTGCATTTCGCGCGGCGTGAGGATGGTTCCGGTGATTCTTCCGAAATTGCCGGAAGACCGGTTGGTGACCGGGTTGTTGAAGACCGGCATGTTGAACGCGTTGAAGAACTCGGCCCGGAACTCGAAGTACTTGTTCTCGGTGACATTCATTCGCTTGAACGCGGAGAGGTCGAAGTTCTTCATGCCGGGCCCCCGGATGGAACCGGTTTTGGCGTTCCCAAACGTGTATGCGTCCGTGGGATCGGCAAAGCAGGACGTGTCGAACCAACTCTCCACGGTGCGGTTGTAGGAGAGGTCCTTGCACGTCATGTTGGCCCAGTTGCTGGTGCCGGTATTCAGGCGGTTGTTGGCCGCGGTTACGGAAAGCGGCGCGCCGGTGCGAAGGCTGGCAATGCCGTTAAGGCTCCACCCACCCAGGATCAGATCCGTGACGCGGTGTGCGTTTGCAAGGAATTGCCTTCCCTTCCCGGTTGTGGGATTGAAATTCACCTGCCGGTTGTACTTGTCGAAGGGCGCCGCATAAACGTCCCAGCACAGGCCCATATTAAGGGTCAGCTCCTGATTGACGCGGTAGTCGTCCTGGAAGTAGAAGCCAGCCTGCGTGATGCGCACGGCCGGTTTCGTGTTCACGAGGCTGCGGAAGACGGTGCTCGGGTCGCCGAGCAGGAACGAACCGAACTCCGCGCCGCCCACGCCCTGGTTGCTCGTGATGCCGCGCTGAAAGGTGAACGTGCCGCGGGCGCTGCCCTCGGGATTCGTGAGGGTCGATTCGATGCGGCGGATATCGACGCCGAACTTGAAGGTATGAGAACCGCGCATCAAACTGGTCCTGTTCGTGAGTTGATAAGTGTTGGCGAGACGTTGGGCTGCGGAACGAACCGGACCGCTCCGCGCGAGTGGCAAGTGAATCTCCGTCTGATAGGCTGATAGGCTGATAGGAAGGGATGTTGCGTTCTTCGCCCGTGGCGAATATTACTTCGAAAGATTCTGGAGGATCGATGACCCGTTTAACCTACTTGCTCGTTTTGCTCTTAGCGTCAGGTGCTTGCTGGAATTCCATGTCCGCCCAGGTTGTGGGCTCGGAGGAAAAGCCACAGGCGCTTTATCAAATTACGGTTACCTCACGGAGCACGAAGGCGATCAATTACCGCGTGAATACGTCGACCAAGGTAGACTTTCGCGGTACTCCGTTGATGCCGGACGCCGAGGGAGAAGCGAGGATCCGCAGCCGGGATGGTTATGTGGAAGTAGAGGCGGATCTGAAGAATTTGGAATCCGCCACGAGGTATGGAACGGAATACCTCACCTATGTCCTTTGGGCCGTGACGCCGGAAGGGCGCGCGATCAGTTTGGGCGAGGTACGTCCGGAGCGGGGACGGGCAAAGTTGCAGGTAACCTCCAAGCTGCAGACTTTCGGAATGATCGTGACGGCCGAACCCTACTTCGCGGTCACCATGCCGAGCAATGTGGTCGTGCTCGAGAACGTGCCGCGGCACGATACCAAAGGCATGCAGACGGAGATCGACGCCAAGTTCGAACTGATCGAGAGGGGCCAATACGTCCTCAACGCGAACCCGGAAGATCTGAAGCCGCTCGCGCAGGACCCGAAAACGCCATTCGACGTCATTCAGGCGCGAAACGCGATCCGCCTGGCGCGGATCGCCAAAGCCGATAAGTACGCCGCTTCCTCGTTTCAGCGCGCCACGAGCCTGATGGAGCGCACGGAAGATTACGTGAACCGTGAGCAATGGAAGCCTTCCCAAACTACGGCCCGGCAGGTGACGCAGGCCGCGGAGGATGCCCGTACCATCGCGCTCAAACGGCGCGAGGAAGAACGTATCGCCTTGCAGCAGGAATCCGAACGCAAGCAGACCGAGGAAGCGCAGCGGATCGCCGCCGAGCAGGAGAAGATGCGCAAAGATGCGGAAGAGCGGCAGCGGCAGGCCGAGCAACAGAAATTGATGGCGCAACTCGATGCGGAACGCGCCGCGCGGCAGCGCGCCGAAGCGGAGACCGCGCAGGCGGCTTCGCGCGCCAAGGCGGAAGCGGCCCAGCGGGAGGCCCAGTTGGCCGGACAGCAGGCCGAGGCCGCCGCTCAACGGGAAGCGCTTGCCCGGCAGGATGCGGAAAAGGCCCGCGCTGAAGCACAGGCTCTCCGCAACCGGCTCGTGGAGCAACTCAACCGCGTACTGATGACGCAGGATACGCCGCGCGGGCTGGTCGTAACGATGTCGGACATCCTCTTCGACACGGGAAGCTACCAGTTGAAGCCCAATACACGCGCAGCTCTTGCCAAGATCGCCGGGATTCTGAGCTGGACGCCGGGTCTGACGCTCGAAGTGGAAGGGCACACTGACAGCACCGGATCGGACGCCACGAATCAGCGCTTGAGCGAACAACGCGCGGCTTCCGTGCTGAACTATCTGGTGGAAGAAGGCATTCCCGCCGGCAATATTACCGGCCGAGGCTATGCCAGCGCGCGGCCGGTGGCCGACAACAATACGCGCGAAGGCCGCCAGCGAAACCGGCGCGTGGAACTGGTGATTTCCGGCGACATGATCGGCGTTCCCCTTGGCAGCGGGCAGGCTTCCACGACGCCCTAAATCGCGGTGAACCCCAATCGGGAAAGGGCGGGCCGTTTCTCACGGAGGGCGGCCCGCTTTCTTGCAGCCGCAATCCGGAATCGCTACGAGCGCCCGGTGAGGCCTTCGGCTTCAAGGAAGAGTTCCGGCGCAAACAGCGCGGAAATCGTCGCCGGCTTCAAATCACTTACCGCGCGGTGCAGCAAGAGCGCGCGCACGGCGGTGATGGTGGGGCGGATATCGGGATTGATCGCGAGTTCGCGGCCGTCATGGAGGCAAAGGATGGCTCCCGGCGCTACGCCAGTTGCCAGCCGCTGGGCGATTTCGCCGGCGCTCAACCGCCAGTCCCTTCCCATGACGCTCCATTGCACGCCCACCAGCCCGCATGCCCGCTGCGCTTCCCGCATACCGGGCCAGCGGAGGCCAAAAGGCGGCCGGAAAAGCCACGGGGAAAAGCCCAGGACATCTTCAATGGCTTCCTGTCCGGCAACAATATCCCGGTAGACGAAGGCAGGAGATTGAAAGCAGTAGTAGGGATGGCGATCCCCGTGGTTGCCGACCTCATGGCCGCGCCGGAAGACTTCGCGCGCGATTGCGGGCAGCCGCCGGACGTTGGCGCCCACGAGGAAAAACGTAGCCTTCACCGAATAGGCATCGAGCAGATCGAGCAGGCGCGGCGTGCTTTCACTGGGGCCGTCGTCGAAGGTAATCGCGTACGAAGGGTGGTCGCGAGGACCGCGCCACACAGAGGGCGCCAGCAGAGTGGACGAGCGCCCGTTAACCGCATAGGCTCCAAGCCCGGCAAGCGCGCCGGCCGAACCCAAAGCGAGCGAAATCCACGATGCGGTCTTCACGGCTCTTTGATTCTAGCAGCGCCGCTTGCCGCCGCGGGTTGCCCCGCCGTGCTGCTTGCCTGCGACCACTCGCCAAGGCCGAGGGGGAATGGGCGGTAGAGCGGATCCCCGATGTGGATGATCCGCCACTTCACGGACATCGTATTTCGTAGAAACGCATCGCCCACGTTCGCGCCCTGCATCAGGTTGCGCAAGACGCCGTCGGGATGCGGCAGCGCATTCAGGTAAGGTTCATCGATGGCTCCGCTGGTGACCGTGATTCCATGCGAGAGAGCGTTGGCCGCCCAGTTCTTGCCGGAGCGGGGGTGCAACGCGGAGAGGCTATCGAGGTGAATCCCGATCGCACCGTTCGCCCAGGTGAAGGCGTCATTGTAGTTGTTCAAGCTATACCAACCGGCATAAAAGACCGCATCTTCGCAGCGGGCGGGAGCCGGGGGCGTGCCGAACTCCTCCTTGTTCTCATCGAGCGTCACTTCCCAACCCGCCTCGCGCGCAAATCCGGCGGCCCGCTCGATATCCCATTCCCCCGCAGGGTAGCCTCGATCTTCGGCGTCGCCGAGCGGGCCGGAATTGCGATCAAAGCAGCCGCGGCCTTTCGGCCCATCGGCGCGCTCCGCGGTAAGCGCCTTGCGGACGAGGCCCGCCGCCAGTATCTCCGTGGGCGCGTCCAGCCGCCAGACGGAATAGAGCCGGGGGGCATTCGCGCGGGCGCGAAACTCGTTCAATGGCAGAAACGGCTCGTATCGATCTGCCTTGCTGCGATCGAGTGCAAAATAGGGGTGTACGGAGAGATTGCGCTCCGGGAACGGCTGTGGAACGACTTCGTCCCAGATGTCGGAGAGCAACGAATCGAGCGCCAGATTCACTTTCTCGTTCGGTTCCACCACCCGGAACGGCGTGCGATAGCTGAGCACGATGTAGAGAATCTCGCGCGCGCCCACTTTCTCCAGACAGGCGCGCACGGGCCGCTTGACGGTTTTTTCATAATCGGTGATGTCGAGGGCGGTATCGCTGGGTGGGGAGATCGGGCAGAGATTGCGCTCCGGCACGGCGCGGAGCTTCGCGTAGTCTTTGGCAACACTCGGAGAATCGCGG